>QWQL01000154.1 GCA_003670825.1 Planctomycetota bacterium | reverse complement strand
GGCGTCGAAGCCCCGGGAACGGCCGACTGGGACGCGGTCTGCGCCGACGAGAGAAAAACGCCATCGCAGGGGGATGCGCGGCATTTTGGCAAACCGCCTCCGGACGGCCGAAACGACCGATCGCGCAGCTCAAGGGCAGTCCGTCAGCCGGAGGACCGTTGCGGAAGTGCCATTGGCCGGGCTATCCTTTTTTTGTGATCAAAACGACCCGCTCGCTATGGCTGTTGCCTTGCCTCATCGCCAGCGTGATGCTGGCGGCTGATCCGGTCGCCCCTGTGCCAACAGCTGGCCAGGCAGACACCTCGCCGATCCCGGCCGACCGGCTGGGAGTACACGCGGCCAATGGCGACAGCATTCCTTTTGCTGATCTGCTTGGCTCCGAGGGCCAGGCGGTCTGTTTTGCGTTTCTCCATCCCGCCTGCCCGCTCGCGCAGGAATACGGCCCCGTGCTGGGTGCACTTGCGGCTCAGTATGCCGACAAGGGCATTCGCTTCGTGGGCGTGGTCTGCGAGTGCGATAACGCCGCCGACATCGAAGACTACCGCAAGACATACAGCATCCCGTTTTCCATCTACGCCGACACCGACTTCCGCCTGGCGGAGGCCCTCGACGCGACGATCACGCCCGAGGTGGTGCTCGTCGACCGCGATCGCAGCATTCGCTACGCGGGTCGGATCGACGACCGCTACAAGGTTCGCGGCGTGATGTCGCCCGGCGATCCCCACGACGACCTGCGGCTGGCAATCGTCGATCTCGTCGCTGGCCGCGAAATCGGCGTGCCTCGCACCCAGGCCGTGGGCTGCCCGCTCAATCGACCGGAGCGGCCCAGCCCGTCCTCCGACTCAACCCAGGCGGGCATCACCTACCACCGGGATGTGCTGCCCTTCCTCCATACCCAGTGCCAGCGGTGTCACAGCCCGGGCCAGGCAGGGCCTTTCAGCCTGCTTTCCTATGACGATGCCGTCGAATGGATCGACATCGGACTCGAGGAGATCGACGCGCGGCGGATGCCACCGGCGCAGATCGAGAGCGACTTCGATTTTGCAGGGCCGAAGGCCCCCACCTCGGCAGAGATCGCCATGCTGCGGGAGTGGGTGGCGGCCGGCAAGCCGGAAGGCAACGCCGCCGATGCGCCGAAGCTCCTGCCGCTCCCCGACTCCTCGGTCTTTCAGGAGGATCTCGGCCCCCCCGACATCGTCCTCGAGCAGCCCGAGCCGACGCAACTCGGCTCCCACGGGAACGACGTCTACCGCAACATCGTGTTTCCGCTCAGGCGCGACGAGGATCTGCGGCTCAGTGCGATTCAATTTCTACCCCGCAATCGAAAGATCGTGCACCACGCCCTGGTCGGCCACCTGCCGCGGGAGACGGCCGAGGAGGCCATCCGGGAGCATGGCGGCCGCGACGGCTTCGACCATCCCGACGATCGTGCGGGCGGCTTTCAGGATTCGCACGGCATCGGATTTCGAGTGCCGCCCATTCGCGACGACGGGCAGCCGCGGGCCTCGTTTGTTGGCGGTTACGTGCCGGGGGTGCGGGCGTTGGTCGCCCCCGCCGATGCGGCGGTCGTGATTCCTGCGGGCTGCGACATCACGACTCAGGTGCACTATGTCCGCACCGGAAAGCTCGAGACCGATACGAGCCGGATCGGCATCTGGCTCGAGAAGCAGCCGCCGCGCAAAGTGACGAACATGATCTACCTCTCCGGTGATTTTGCGGTGGTGCCGCCGGGCGTCACCGACTTCCGCGTCAAGGGCAGCTACACGCTTCCCCAGGATGCGGATTTCGTGGGTGTCGTGCCCCACACGCACCAGCTCGCCCGCTGGGTCGAAATCAGAGTCACCCTGCCGGGCGAGAAGCAGCCGCAACGACTCCTCCGGGTGCCCCAGTGGGATTACAACTGGCAGTCACCCTACCACCTCAAGCAGCCACGCCGGTTCCCGGCCGGCACGCGATTCGAGGCGGAGGTTTCCTTCGACAACTCAGCCGCCAACCCGCGAAACCCGTTCAATCCGCCTCAGAATGTCTGGCACAACGAGACGATCCACGACGAGATGCTGCTGCCGATGTTCACGTTTGCCTCCGACAGGCCGCTCGATGCCAAGGGTGACTCGTTTAAAAGATTCTACTCAACGATCGTGCGGTCGCGGTTGCTCCGGAGGCTGGTGGACCACCGCTTCAAGTACGCCGCCGACCCAAAGGGCAACGTCGTGCTTTCGCCCGACTACGACCCCGACGACCACCGCTACTAACGGGCCTGACGAACCTGATGATCCGGATGATTGTCGCTGACCGTGGGGAAAGCGCGTGGCCCGTTGAGCAGGCTGCCGATCGCTGTGTATCGCACGCACCAGCGGTAGCTCGCGAGCAACAGCGGCGTGACCATCACGAGGATGAGGACAAACTTCACTTCCGCAGGCAGCGGCCACAGCCGGACAAGCCACTGCGCTGCCATCACCAGCGGAAAATGGACGAGATACATCCAATACGACGCGTCGGCCAGCCAGGTCATCGCGGGGCTGGGCTTCGCGAAGAACCGGTGGAACAGGCCGATGAGCCCCAGCGCCATCGTCCACGCATAGGCAGGCTGGAGGATGGTGGCGAGCCCGCGGTCGTTCATCGTCGCGATGCCGGCCACGAAGAGCACCGCCGCCGCCGGCAGGAGGAGCTTCCAGTGCCGGCCGAGCCGTGTGTCGATGCCCTCCGCCGTGAACGTGGCAACGCCGTAGAAATAGAAGCAGGCGTAGTACCCGAGCACGTGGGGCTTTGGCAGGATTCCGCATGAGGTGTCCGGTCCGTAGAACTCCGCCAGCGACATGCCCATCACCGCCTGCGGCAGGCACGAAAGCGCCACGAGCCACAAGCGGCCGCGGCCCGACGGCAGGAGGCCGGTCATGGCGAGCAGCGCGAAGATCGCGACGAGCCAGCAGAGAAACCACAGAAACCAAAGATGGTCGAAGACATTCGTCTGGACGAGGTGGATCGACCACGAGCCGACCTGCAGCCGCAGCCATTCCGCCGACACGAACTTCAACCAGCGGAGTGTCATCCGGTCGAGCAGGCCGCCGAACGTGCCCTCCGCGTTCGGACCCGTGGGGAGGAATTCGCGGAGCCGCTCGCGTCTCCGCAGGATGTCGTCCACGCCGAGCGTCTTCAGGCCGACGAGCGGCGCGGACTCGGAGGCGACGTCGGCGGACAAGGCCATGAGTGCCACCGGCAGCCGACCGACGACGTTTCGGGCCAGCGGGTCCGCCCCCCGCTCGAGGAGCAATCGGCCGACCGCATCCCGGCCGAAGAAGGCGACGGCATGGAGCGGCGTGTTGCCGCTGCCATCCCGTTCATTAACGTCGGCGCCGGCATCGAGCACTGCGGCCACGATTGCCGGATCGCCCTCGAGCGTGGCGCAGGCAAGCGGCGTGCGACCGTAGAAATCGTCGCGGTGCGTGACGGCCCCCTTCGCGGCGAGCCGCTGGCGTACGGCAGCCTCGTCGCCGGAGAGGATCTCTGCGACGGCAGGCTCCGGGCGGATCGTCCGCTGGGCAAACCCCTTGATCGCCATGTCGAGCGGCACGATCGTCGCGACCGCGATTGCCAGCGGCAGGAGAATCCGCGCGCATCGCTGCTTGAGCAGGCTCCTGAGCCCGCGGCGGCGGAAGACGAGCATCGTGAACACGCCGCTCAGCAGGAAAAAGAGCGGCATTCGGAAGCCATGCACCGCCACCGGGAAGAGCAGCAGCAGATCGCTGCGGTGCGTATCGTGCACTGGCCAGGGGAAGGCGAAAAAGCTCAGCGAGGCGTGCAACGCAATCCCCAGCAGCATGGCGAAGCTGCGCAGGGCGTCGAGATCGGTGCGTCGCTGCGACATGGAAATCAGCCATCAGTCGGCGTGGGACGGGTGTCGGAGCACGATGGTATCTTGCCCCATTTCCGGTACCAACGGCTAGAATTCCGTTTCCCATTCTGGTGGAACGTTTCCGATCCGGATGGAACGATGAGCCGCCCTCCGATCTCCGATCACCCATGAAGCAGCCCGCACAGACAGGCCTCTCGGTCGTTGCCAACGCCATGACCGTGGAGGTGCCCGATGCCCGAGACGGGCGGGAGCGGAAGAGAATTCTCAAGGATGTGAACTTCCGGATCGAGCCGGGCGAGTTTGTCTGTGTGCTCGGCCCCAGCGGGTCGGGCAAGAGCACGCTCGTGCGAGCGATGCTGGGCGAACGGGAGATCGCTACCGGCCGGCTGCTCGTGGGTGGGCACGACGTGTTTGGTGAAGCCGACGCCCTCCGCGGCGCGATCGGCTACGTGCCCCAGCGGGACGTCAATCCAGAAGCTCTACCGGTCGAGCGGGCGCTTCACTATGCAGCGGAGGTGCGACTCCCTGCAGAAGCGTCCACCGCTGAGCGACAGGCCGCAATCGATCGTGTCGTCACCGATGTCGGCCTCGACAGCGTGCGGCACGAGACGATTGGCACTCTCTCCGGGGGCGAAATGAAGCGGGCGAGCCTGGCAGCCGAAATGCTCGCCTCGCCGGGCCTGCTCGTGATCGACGAGGCGACCTCCAGCCTCGATCCGGCCACGGAGGCTCGGATTATGAAACTCTTGGCCGAACGTGCCCAGGCGGGCACGACGGTGATCGCGGTCACGCACCATGTCGACAACGTCCACCGGGCCGACAAGGTTCTTATCCTGGGACACGGCGAGGTGGTCTGGTTCGGTTCACACGTGGAGGCCATCGAACACTTTGGTGTGCAGCGACTCGCAGATGTCTACGTTGCTATCGAGGACCATCCGCCCGGCTTCTGGTCGGCCCGCTGGCGGGAGCGACAGACAGCACACCGACTCATGGCAGACTCCCAGCAGATCGGGGGTGGGGCCACTGACGCCACCGCAGAACGGGTGGCCTCCCTCGCCGCGGTCTCGATTCCCGGCTTCGCTCGACAGTTCGCCACGTTCTTCTACCGTGAGCTCGAGACCACCATGCGCGACCGCGTGGGTCTCCGGATGGGCTTGCTCTTGCCGCTCGCACTCGCGGCGGTCGTGCTCGCCGGCTTTTACGCAACGCGTTTCCAGAATCCGCTCATGCTGACGCGGTACCTCGACCCTGGCGAGAAGAGCGTGCTGGCCGATGTCTGGGGGGAGGTCTCACAGGCGATCGGCACCGACTCGGTCTCCGAGCAGGACGCCAGCATTCCCGGTCAGATCCGCGTGTTTCTCGACAGCCAGCCAAAGATGCTCGCCCATCTGCGGGATCCGTCCACCGAGAGGCTCGTCCGCGACGCCCTCACCGACACAGTCCCCGTCGCACCGGATCACGAAATCATCGATCCTGGCGGCACGTTCAAGTGGCTCTCGCTGATGAGCATCTGTATGGTCATCCTCGGGTTCGTGACCGGCTTCCGCGAGATCGTCAAGGAGCGGCCGATGCTCGACCTTGAGCGGCGGCACGGCCTGCAGTTCGCCGCCTACGTGGTCGCGAAGGTCGCAGCGATGGCCGTGGTGCTCGCGATCCAGATCGCGATCTTCCGCACCACCGTCGAACTGGGGCTCCTGCTCCGCGAGGCGTTCGGCGGCGATGCCCCTGCCGCGATCTACCGGCGCGGAGCGGTCGTCTCCGCCAGTTACAACTGGCTCGCGGCAGTTGCCTGCGCAACCATGGGGCTTATCGTCTCGGCCTGCGTCCGCTCGACCGACAAGGGAGTGCTCGCGGTGCCGCTGTTGATCACCCCCCAGATCCTGCTCGGGGCCACCATTCTGCCGATCACGGGCGGCGTGCTCAAAGTCCTCGCGATGCTCTTCTCGCCGCTCTACTGGGCCCATCGCGGCTGTCGGAGCGAGGGCGAAGGGGTGCCTGATTTCTGGCAGAATCTCGGCGACTATGACCCGGCGCTCTGGATCCCGTACGCCGCGCTCGCCGCCCAGATCGCCGCAGCGACGATCATCGCGATCCTGGTGCTCCGCTGGCAGGAGCGGGCAAGCCGAGGCCGCAATCGCGCCATACGATGAGACGGCTCTGGGTGTCGATTCCTTCGTCGGGATCGCCCCGGCATCGAATCGTCGCCAATCGTCGCGTGCGTCGCGCATGGGTGCCTCGGTTGCTGTCCTGCCGGATTGAGCGGACATGCCGCTATTCCTACACGTTCCGAGTGCCGAGCGCAGCCCTTTCCGCAACGGCCGTCACATGGCCCAGACGGCCGCGCATCTTGTCGATCACGTGATTCCGCCGGTGCCCGTGCGGCAGTGGGTGATCTCCGTGCCCAAGCGATTGCGGCGTTTTCTCGCCGACCGACCCCCGGCCGTCGCAGCCCTGACCGGCGTCGGACACGAGGCGTCGAAGCCCCGGGAACGGCCGACTAGGACGCGGTCTGCGCCGACGCGAGAAAAACGCCACCGCAGGGGGATGCGCGGCATTTTGGCGAACCGCCTCCGGACGGCCGAAACGACCGATCGCGCAGCTCAAGGGCAATCCGTCAGCCGGAAGACCGTTGCGGAAGTGCCATTGGCCGGGCTATCTTTCGGCCGCATCGTGGAGAATGCTGCCGAGGCGGTGCTCAAAGAAGGCATCGGCCGAGGCCTGGAGGCGGTGTTCGGCCAGCCGCAGCCGCCGGATCCCACCCCCGCGAGACCCCAGCCATGAACGGCGTGCAACTGCCAATGATTACCCTGCCGGTGCTGCTCTTCGTTGCCATGGTCGTGGCCGCGGAGGTTGGCCGCCGCCTGGGCCGGCTTCGCTGGCTACGGTCCGACGATGCGGATACGGTGGGCACGAGCGCCGTCGATACCGCGGTGCTCGGCCTGCTGGGGCTGCTGATCGCGTTCTGGTTCAGCTCGGCGGGCACGCGGCTCGACATGCGGCGGAGCCTGATCGTGGAAGAGGCCAACGCCATCGGCACCGCCTGGTTACGGCTGTCAATTCTCCCTGAAGACACCCGTTCGTCGGTCCGCGACCTGTTTCGCGGCTACCTCGACACCCGGCTTGCGCAGCGGCCGGCCGCCTCCCCTGCCGAGTCGCAGTTGGAACTCTCCGATCGGCTGAAGGATCAGCGGGATGCCATCTGGCGGCAGTCGGTTGTGGCTGTGCCACGGTGCGCGAGCGACCAGACGGCCGCGATCCTGCTGGCGTCGCTCAACGAGATGTTTGACGCCGGCACCCGGCACCAGGCCGCCTCCATGGCCCACACGCCAACGGAGATTCTCGTTCTGTTGCTCGTCGTCTCCATCTTCGCCGCGTTGCTCGCCGGCCACGACATGTCAGGCACGAAGCGGTTCAACTGGCTGCACATGGCTGTGTTCGCCGCCGTAACGTCGGTCACGATCTGGGTGACCTACGACCTGGAGATGCCCCGTTACGGACTGATTCGCCTTGATGATTACGACCAGACGATGCTCGACGTCCGTGCCGACTTCGACCGGCCGGAATAAGCCCCTGGCGGCCCGGCCGCGGCCGGAAGTCCATGCGGCCGGGAGCCAAGGGCGTCGTGGAACTCTCGCCGTTTGAGTTCTTGGACCGGCTGGCCGATCTCGTCCCGCCGCCGCGGAAGCACAGGCATCGCCTGCCGCCTTGAAACGAGCCAGGAGCCGGCTCACTTCGAACCGGAGGTTCGCAAGCGGGCGAAGGCCAGGATGGCTTAGCCCGCGTGAAGTCAGATTCTGACACACCTCGGCGAGCCGCTGGAACCTCCACCCGTCTCGCCGGCTCGCGGCCCACCCACCGCCTGGGGCGAGCTCGTGCAGATGCATGACGATCGCGAAGCGGTTCAGGGACGGATAGACGAGTTGCCCGTGATCGATATCCACAGCCTTTGACCGGTGCCGGACACGAGGCATCAACGAAGCCGCCACGCGGCCGGACGCGGAGAGACTCCGCGCCGACGGTAAGAAAAACGCCACTTCAAGTGGTAAGCCCGGCGTTCCTGGAACGACTTTTGGGGCCAGGAAGACCCCGCCCTCAGCTCACGAGCCGCTCATCAGCTGGGAATCGGTTCCGGACGTGCCATTGGCCGGGCTATCCTGAGCGGCGGGCAGCTCCGGCGCCCACATCTGGCTCTCCTTCTCCCCCGACCTGCGGCATTGGGGGGATCACCATGTGCTCCTCCATGCCCGCCGCGGAGCGTGGTGGGACGCCAACAAGATCGGCCTGAGCCCCCCGCCCTTGGAGACGCCTGACGGCTGGCTCCTCCTCTACCACGGCGTCCGCCACACCGCCGGCGGCTGCCTTTACCGGCTCGGGTTTGCGCTGCTCGACCTCGAGCAGCCGTGGCGCGTCATCCGCCGCAGCGACGACTGGGTGTTCGCCCCGGAGCTCCCCTACGAGCGCCAAGGGGATGTCAACAGCGTCGTCTTCCCCTGTGGTTGGATCCTAGACGAGGCGACTGGCGTGATCCGGATGTATTACGGCGGTGCCGATTCCTGTCTGGCACTGGCGACGGCGAACCTCTCGGACATCCTCGCCTACCTCCGCACCTGCCCCGTCCCGCCGCCGCGCGATCGCCCCGGGATGACGATCTGACTCCTTTGGCCCGGTGACGGCAACGTCACCGGGCCCCGGGGAGCGGTGGCGTTGCTCACCACTCGGCGTTGGGAAGCTCCCCGCCAGCCCGGCTGCCGAGGGCGTGGAGCACTTCGAGATTGATCGAGTCGGACATCGCCCGGGTCGAGCCGTCGGCCATTGAGACCACCGACGCGCCGGGGTGATACGACCCGAAACCACCGACGGTGAGCGGGCCCTTCTCGGCCGGCTCATCCTCGACGAGGCCGGTGAACCTCCTCTTCGAAAGCGGCTCGATTCGACCGGTGTTTCGCAGCGTCGCCCGTGTCCCCGACGGCCAGCCAAGCTCGACCGGGGAGACACCGTCGATGGGATCTTCGAAGACGTGCTCCGAGAGGAGGAGCGTGTGCGAGCTGCCGTCAAGAATGTCGTCGAACCGGATCCGGCTGTTGAGGAACAGGAGGCCGTCGTTGCCGACGTCGATCGGCGCCTCGATCGAGTTATGGCAGCCGGCGTAGCTCGACCATCCGATCGGGGTGCCACCCTGGTCGCCGCCCCTTGGCCCGGGGGAGGACGGGCAACGCAGCACCGCGATATTCGACCGTCGCAGCTTGTCGTTGACCTCGGCGTAGGCGCCGGCCTGCTGGTCGAACATCCGGAAGAGGCTGTTCTGCTCCATGTAGGGGAGCACCTGCACCGTCCAGGAGAGATGCTGGCCGACGGCCTCGTTTCTGATCGGGCCGTCGGGATTGATGACGCCGGACGGAAAGTGGCCGGTATGGAACTCGTGGTTGTGGAGGGCGAGGCCGAGCTGCGTTGTGTTGTTCAAGCAGGAGCAGCGCCTCGCTGCCTCGCGGGCGGCCTGGACGGCCGGGAGGAGGAGGCCGACAAGCGTACCGATGATGGCGATGACGACAAGCAGCTCGACGAGCGTGAACGCCCGCAGCCGGCGGTGGGAATGGTCGGTGGTCATGGCAGAGCCTCCGGGGTGACGGCAGGAGATGGTTCGGGAACGGTGGATGGTGGAATGGTGGGGAGTTGATTCGGTGTGAAAGCCTCCCGGGCCACGCGGATAACGCGCTCGCGGCGGACCGAATCGGGGCGACCGACGGGATACTCAACGACGAGGCCGAGCGAGACGCCGTCGTCGCTGGGAGTGACCGCGGTGGTCACCTCCGCGTCCCCTCTCCCGACGATTGCCTCGGAAGCCACCGTCGTGCGCCCGCCGGTCCAGCCTGGCTCGGCGCGGAGACGCGAGACGGCCCGCTCGGCGGCGGCTTCGAGAAGGCACTCCGCCTGACGGAGTTCGAGTTCTTTGAGGAACTGACGGCGCCCCAGCAGGGCGATCTTCAGCATGCCGCCGAGCATGATGAGGACAATGGCCATCGCCGCCAGGACGGCGACGAGCGTCGCCCCACGACGGGATTGCGGCCGCAGCGGATGGCAGAAAGGGTGGGTCATGGTTGCGCCTCCCCGTCACGCGCCGGCAGGAAACGCAGGTCGCGGCCGAGATCTGCCTCGACGACGAGCGCCGGCGGCTTTCTTTTCGCCTCGGCGGGGGAACGTGGCGGCCGCACGACCCCCGGGGGGGCGAGTTCTCCGTCTGCTCCCTCGGCTCCGAGCTCGAGATGAATCTGTTTCTGCGCCACGGTCACGACCGCCGCACAGGCGCTTGCGAAGGAATAGTCCTCGCGCCCCGTCGGCACGGGATTGCCGGGGGCAAGGAGACGCCGCTGGATCTGGCGACGGTCGGCCGTGTGGCGGTACTCGATCGTGTGGCCATCGGGGAGCGTGAAGGCCACGAGCCGTTCCCCGGCCGTCGCCGCAACTTGGGCTGCGACTTGGGCCGCGGCATGGACATCGGCCCGGAACTGGCGGGCGAGGCGGGCACTGGTCCGCTCGTCGTCGAAGAATCGGCGGCTTTCCGACTGGGCGCGCATCACGCCGTGGAGGAGCACAGCGCTCGAGGTGATGATGAGGCTCACTCCCCCCATCGCCATGAGAAGCTCGATGAGCGAGATGCCCCGCGGCGGACGTCGACCGGAGATCGGGGGTCTCATGGTCTTCATGGCGTTTGCTCCCCTGAAGCAGGCCGGAGCCATCCGGCAAGGCGGAGCGGATGGCCGCGGCGGCTAGGTTCATTCCATTCGATCGCCAGCTCGATCCGCTGCAGGCCGTCGTCGTCAGGGGCGGCGGCTGCGGCGGTGAGCATCGCCCCTGGGAGGTGCGCTGCGGCGAAGGGGGACGGCGCGGGGGCAGCGAGGAAGGCCTCCCTCGCGGCCGGGGGGAGCGAGTGGAGGACTTCCATCCGATTGGCAAGCTCCTCGACGGCGAGGCATTGGTTGCGACCCGAGACGAGCAGCCGGCCGTGGCGGACGAGGAG
>QWQL01000049.1 GCA_003670825.1 Planctomycetota bacterium | reverse complement strand
CTTCAACACGCGGCCCGCCCGCGAGATCTCCACGAGCGCCCGGCCGCGGTTGTATCCCGTGCCGATGATCGCCTGAAACTCCCGGCCAGCCTCGACGGAATCGGTTTCAGCGGCCATCGCGAACGGCTGCTTCACGGGATAGCGGTCGGCCGCCGGGTCGATCACGCTCAACGTCGATTCCGTGCGGACATCCGGCGCGTTTCCCTGGCCGGGAATCCTGAACACCGCCCGGTAGATGCCCACCGGCAGCGTCGCTGTGACCTCGACCTCTCCGGTTTGCGGATCGGTTGTGGTGTCGCGGCTGACGATCGCCTCCCCGAGTTCCCAGGTGTCGGGATCGGCGGGTTTTGGCGTTGGTTGTGGGCGCACACTCCCGACGGACGCCGCCGCCTTCGCCTTCCGCGCCGTGCCGAACGGCCGCGGCAGCGGCACCGGCGACTGGTTGTCAAACGCACCGCGTTCGACCTCGGCGGGCTGCACGAGGGCGTGAATCGCGAGCGTGCCCGATGCGGGCCGGGGCTCGCCGTCGAGCGACCGGGTCACGAGCATGAGTTTCACCGTCGCGGCCCGCTGCCCGCGGTCGTCCTTCACGTCGGTTGCCACGGCCTGCCAGTCACTTCGCTCGATCGTGGCTTCGACCTCGGTGTAGCCCGCCGCAACGGTCCGCGAGTCGCTCCGCGTCTCGCCGCTTGGGTCGGTGACGTCGGCCACCACCTCGTAGGTGAACACGGGCAGCGCCGCCTTCGGCACGCCGCGATCGGGCACCGCTGGAAACCGGATCGTGAACGTGCCGTCGGCGCCGGTCACCTCCGTGCCCCGGGCGATCTTCCGAGCCTCGTCGCCGAAGGGGAGCCAGGGAAAGCACCAGCGGCACCAGAAGGGCAGCCGCATCCGCCGCTCCACCCGCCACGCCACTTTCGCCCCGGCCACCGGCAGCCCCGTGTAGGTGGTCGCCGTGCCGGAGAGGGCCACGGCCTCATCGAGCCGCACCGCGTCCTTCGGCACCGCAAGGTCCACCTGGAACTTCGGCCGCTTGTATTCCTCGACGCGCACGGCCACGCCGCCGTTGAAGCCCTCCGTCTCGGCGAGCAGCATCCACTGCCCCGGCAGCGCGCCGGTCGCAATCGGAAACGAGCCGTGAAAGGAGCCAAACTCATTCGTGGTGTGCTCGGCCTTGGCGATCTCGCGGCCATTGGCGTCGCGAAGCGTGACCGTGGTTGGTCGCTTCGCGAGGGCGTGATAGTCGCGGCGGTCGTGGTCGAACGATCCGGCGATCCCCTTGTAGAACACGGTCTGGCCAGGCCGGTGGATGCCGCGATCGGTGACGAGCACGATCGCCGTGCCGCGGCTCTCCTGATCTCGCTGCCAGACATGCGTCGATTCCGTGGCCGCCGTGTGCGTCTTCCCCGCGAGCGTGGCCTTCGCCACGAGCAGGAGTTCCCTCCCCTGCTCGGCGGTGAGTTCGTAGCGGCCGTCGGCGTCGGTCGTGGCCGAACCCCGCTCGACGAACCCGGCAGGATCCAGCCGCTGCTGGCGGACAAATGCCTTCACGGTTGCCCCGGCCACTGGCTCGCCCGACGCGATGTCGACCACATGGCCCGCGAGAGCCGCGGTCCGCTGGCCGTGCGATGACACAATCGCCAGCCGCGTCACCCACACGAGCGTGGCCTGCACGACGTTGTTCATGTCACTGAAGCTGGGATCGTGGCTGGCGATCACCCAGTACGCCCCCGGTTCGAGCGACTCTGGCTCGAACACCGCGACGGACACGTCGTGGTGCCGCGACCGGTACTCGGGGGTGGCCGGCAGGTCGACGGCCGCTGTCTTCACCGCAGGCAGCGCGAGAATGGCCGCGCGGTCGGCGTCGTCGAGCCACGCCGGGTTTGGCTTGCCCGCCTTGAGCCGCGCCGGCCAGTCGGCCTTGGCAAGCCGCAGGTGCACCTTCGTGAGGTTGCGGTAGGTGACGCGAACCACGGGCCAGGGGGCAGCCCAGGCCCGCTCGGTGGCGAGCGAGAGTTCCTTCGCGTCGATCTCCTTGACGAGATTCCGGCAGAGCTGGCCGCCGACGCTGGTCGGGTGTTTCTCCATCGCCCGTGCGGCGATGGCCCGGGCCTCCACGAGATCGTCGTGCTCGCGAGCGATCTCGGCGAGCGCGTGAGCGGCCTGCGCCGCGATCTCGTGGTCACCGGCCCGCCCGAAGAAGCCTTCGATCGCGTCAGTCTTCCGGTCGGTCACGGTCACGTCGCCTGCATCGACGGCGGAGCCAGCGGCCCAAAGGATCCGATCGAGGTCGGCCGCGAGGAAGGCGGTGCGGTCGGCATCGGCCGCATGGAAGTCGAGCAGCGAGCGGTAGAGCGCGGCCGCCTGGAGGATCGGCGAGTCGGCGTCGGTGACGCCCGCGTCGTCGCCCGGCATCCATGCCCGGAACTCGTCTGGGCTCCCGAGCGCCGGGCTCGTCGCCGAGAGTTCGAAGGCGTCTTCGGGGTCGGCGAGGCCGCGTTCACCCGACGCGGCAAACGCGATCGCGTCGTGGATGACGACATCCCACACGGCCGGCCGGTAGGCGTCGGGCATGGTGCCCTTGGTGAGCAGCGCCTTCCACTCGCCGACAGGGAGTTTCTGGAGGGCCCCGCCGCCATCCACCGCGGCGGCGAATCGCTTCCGGATCTCGCTGACGATCGTGGGCAGATCCCACTCGCCGATCCGTGCGAGCTCGCTGGCCTCGGCCCCGCCCGCGGTCCGCTGCTGAAACCGCCAGCGGTTCAGCTGAAAATAGCCCCAGGTCCAGTTGGCCCGAATCGCCTCGAGCACCGGCCGCGTCTCGGGGGGCGCCGTCTCGATCGCGGCTGCGAGTCGCACGAGCCGCTCCGGGTCTTCCGGCGGACGGTCACCGGTTTCGGTGAGCACGCGGGTGGCGATCGCCCTGGCCACTTCATCCCATGCCTTGTCGGCCACGGCCGCCTGCTCGACGCCCGCGAGCGCCTCGGCAGCCGTCTTCGGCTTCCCCTCATTCAACGCATCTTCGACCCGCTTCCAGGCCTCAGCCCTGGGACCGGTGGGGAGTTCCTCGGCGTGGGCACTTCGCTCGTTCACGAGGAGAACTCCCAGGATGGGCACGATGAAGAAGATCCGGTAACTCACGCGCGGTGTGGACCGCAGCCGGCACAACGGTCGGCCGTGGGTTGTTGTATTCATCAGTCACCCTCCCGCTCGTGACGTCGCCTGGAAACCCCCGGATTCTACGGACTCCCTCGAAACGGCCCCGGGCGGCACCCACCCGCGGGCATGGGACAGACGCTGGTTGTGCAAACGTTGCCCGCGCCCCGGGTGAGTGCTACACTTCACTGCTCAGTTGGATGGCGGAGCGCAACGCCGATTCCTTAGTTCGCGACGTTGGATGCTGGCCTCTCAAAGGGCGGGTTTTCCGGCAACGAGGATTCAGCATGCGCTTGTACGGACGTGCTTTCGCCCCACTGCTCGCCGCTTTCGTGGCCGCGCCCGCTGGAGATGCAACTCCTGCCGCGGCTGCAACTCCTGCCGCGGCCGCTCTGCCTGCCGTGGCCGCCGAGGTGTCGTACAACCAGGACATCCGGCAGATCCTGGTCGAGAACTGCTTCTCCTGCCATGGGGCCGACTCGGCCGGTCGCCAGGCCGGCCTCCGGCTCGATCTCCGCGACGAGGCGGTTGAATCAGGGGCGATCGTGCCGGGCGATCCTGATTCGAGCGTGATGCTCGACCGGATCTTCTCCGACGACCCGGAGGAGGTCATGCCGCCGCCGGCCCTTAAAAAGACGCTCACGGCCGAGCAGAAGGAACTCCTCAAGCGGTGGATCGCCGAGGGATCGGAGTATGAGCCGCACTGGTCGTTCATCCCACCACAGCGACCCTATCCGCCGGTGGTGAAGAACGACGCCTGGGTCAAAAACCCGATCGACCGTTTCATCCTCGCCCGCCTGGAAGCGGAGGGCCTCGCTCCGGCCCCCGAGGCCGATCGCCGCACGATCGCCAGACGGGTCGCGCTCGATCTCACCGGCTTGCCCCCCGACCCCGCGGTGGTCGATGCCTTCGTGGCCGACCCCGCCCCCGACGCCTACGAGCGGCTCGTCGATTCACTGCTCGCGAGCCTCGAGTGGGGCGAACATCGCGGCCGCTACTGGCTCGACTACGCGCGATACGCCGACACGCACGGCATCCACATCGACAACTTTCGCGAAATGTGGACCTACCGGCAGTGGGTCGTGGCCGCCTTTAATCGCAATCTGCCGTTCGATCAGTTCACGATCCTGCAACTGGCGGGCGATCTCGTGCAGGACCACGGCCCCAGCGCCTCCCCCGATCAGATCCTCGACAACCGGATTGCTAGCGGCTTCAACCGCTGCAACATCACGACGAGCGAAGGGGGGGCGATCGACGAGGAGTATCTCGTGCTCTACGCGCGAGATCGCACCGAGACCACCTCGGCCGTCTGGATGGGGCTGACGACGGGCTGTGCCGTCTGCCACGACCACAAGTTTGATCCGCTGTCGCAGCGCGAGTTCTACGAACTCGCCGCCTTCTTTAACAACACGACGCAGAAGGCAATGGACGGCAACGTCCGGGACACGCCGCCGATCCTCACCGTACCCGACCCCGAAGACCGGCCCCGCTTCGCGGCGCTCGAAGGCGAGATCCCTGCCGCGAAAGCCGCCGTCGAGACGCGCAAGCAGGCCGCCCGCCCCGAGTTCGATTCGTGGGTGAAGGCCTTCACGCCTGATTCGATCGCCGCGATGCTCCCCCGGGAGACGCCGCTGGTGCACCTGTCCCTTGCCGAGGGCTCGGGATCGACGACGCACGCATCCCTCCTCGGCAAGGAGACCGACCTCCCGCTCACCGCAGCCACGACATGGCAGGCAGGGCCGAGCGGATCGCCCGCGGTCATGCTGGACGGCAGGGCGGCCGAGTTGCCGGGTAGCGGCGACTTCGAACGCGACGAGCCGTTCAGCGTCACCTTCTGGCTGCGGCCATCGGGCAGTAGCCCGAGCGGTGCGGTGGTCGCCCGCATGGACGAGTCGCAGGAACACCGCGGCTGGGACATCTGGATGGAAGACCGCCGGATCGCGATGCACCTGATCCACTCCTGGCCCGAGAAGGCCCTCAAGGTCGTGGCCGAAGCCCAGCTTCCGGCCGATGCCTGGACGCTCGTCTCGGTGACCTACAACGGTACCGGCAAAGCCGAAGGCGTGGCGGTCTCCTATGACGGCAAGCCACAGAAACCGAGGATCGACAAGAACCAACTCCACGAGGAGTCGATCAAGACGTCGGCGGCGCTCACGGTGGGCAGTCGCTCGAAAGGTGGCGATCTGAAGGGCGCCGGCCTCGCGGACCTCTCGATCTGGGGCCGGACACTGTCGGCCGAAGAACTGGCCGCATGCTGGCGAGTACACCGGCTTCGCGCCATCGTGGCGCTGCCGCCCGACGAGCGGGTCGCGGCGGCGGGTGATCTCTACGACCTACTGTCCGACGAGCAGTACAAGACGCTGTCCGCCACTGTCGGCACGCTCGAGGCGGAGATGGCCACGCTCAAGAAGCGGGGCACGATCGCCCACGTAATGCACGAAAAGCCCGAGATGGCGAAGGCCCACGTTCTCGAACGCGGTGAATACGACAAGCGAAAGAACGAGGTCCAGCCAGAGACGCCCGGCATGCTGCCGCCGTTTCCGGAGTCGCTACCAAAAAACCGGCTCGGGCTCGCCCAGTGGCTGCTCCTGCAGGACCATCCGCTCACCGCCCGCGTGACGGTGAACCGCTTCTGGCAGGAGGTTTTTGGCACTGGCCTCGTGAAGACGAGCGGCGACTTTGGGATTACCGGGGAACTGCCGAGCCACCCCGAACTCCTCGACTGGCTGGCGGTCGAGTTTCGCGAGGGGGGCTGGAATCTCAAGGAGTTCTTTCGGCTCATGGTGACAAGCGCCACCTACAGACAGGCGGCCGTCGCCACGCCCGAGAAGCTGGCCAAGGACGCGGCCAACCGCCTGCTCTCCCGCGGGCCGCGGTTCCGCATGGACGCCGAGATGGTGCGCGACCATGCCCTCGCCACCAGCGGCCTGCTGGTCCAACAGATCGGTGGACCGAGCGTAAGGCCCTACCAGCCCGAGGGCGTGTGGGAGGCCGTGGCCATGGAGGGCAGCGACACGCGAAACTACGTCCGCGACAAGGGGGAAGGGCTCTACCGTCGCAGCATGTACTGGTTCTGGAAGCGATCGGCGCCGCCGGCCTCAATGGACATCTTCAACGCCCCGTCGCGGGAGAGTTGCTGCGTAAAGCGGGAGCGGACCAACACGCCACTCCAGGCGCTCGTCACGCTCAACGACCCGCAGTTCGTGGAGGCGGCGAGGGTCCTCGCCGATCGGGCACTGGAACTCGCAGCCGGCGACGACGAGCAGCGGCTCGAGTTCATCGCCGAGCGGCTCCTGGCGCGGCGCTTCTCGGCCGACGAGTTACCGGTCGTGAAGAAGTCGCTCGCCGATCTCGCAGCCTGGTATGCCGCCCACCCCGATGAGGCGAAGCAGCTGATCACCGTCGGCGACTCGAAGCCCCGGGCAACCGACGCGGTGCAGCTCGCCAGCTGGACGATGCTCACCAACGAGCTCATGAACCTCGACGAGGTCCTCTGCAAATGAATCCTCCGATCCGCTCGCCCCTCGATGAACTGGGCCTAAACCTCACCCGTCGCCGCTTCTTCGAACAGGGCAGCCACCTGCTGGGAGGCGTAGCGCTGGCGTCGCTCGCCGCCCAGGATGCCGCCCGCGGCGCGGCCGCCTCGGGTCCCGCTATCGACCGTGTTACCGGCGTCATCGGCCCGCACTTCGCTCCCAAGGCGAAGCGGGTGATCTACCTCCACATGGTCGGCGGGCCGCCACAGCAGGATCTCTTCGACTACAAGCCGCAGATGGACGAGTGGTACGACAAAGATCTGCCGGAGAGCATCCGCAACGGTCAGCGGCTCACCACGATGACCTCGGGACAGACACGGTTTCCGGTCGCACCGTCGATCTTCAAGTTCGCCAGGCACGGCGAGAGCGGCATGTGGGTGAGCGAGGTGCTCCCCTGGACCGCGAAGATGGTCGACGAGATGTGCTTTATCCGGAGCATGCACACCGAGGCCATCAACCACGAGCCGGCGATCTGCTACATGCAGACCGGCAATCAGATCGTCGGCCGCCCCTGCCTCGGCTCGTGGACGAGCTACGGCCTCGGCAGCCTCAACAGCGATCTGCCCACGTTCGTGGTGCTCGTGGCCCGGTCAACGAAGCCGGAGCAGGCACAGGCGATCGGCGCCCGGCTCTGGTCGAGCGGCTTCCTGCCGGGTGAATACGCCGGCGTGAGCTTCCGGAGCGCCGGCGATCCGATCCTCTACATCAACAATCCGCCGGGCGTGTCCGGTGCCGTCCGCCGCACCACGCTTGATGGACTGCAGGCGCTCAACCAACGGACGCTCGACCGGATTGGTGACCCCGAAACGCGGACGCGGATCGCCCAATACGAGATGGCTTTCCGCATGCAGGCCAGCGTGCCGGAACTCACCAACCTCGCCGACGAGTCGGCCGCCACGCTCGCGCTCTATGGCGATCAGGCGACCAATCCCGGCACGTTCGCCAACTCGGTGCTCATGGCCCGGCGGATGGTGGAGCGGGGCGTGCGGTTCGTGCAGATTTACCTCAACCACTGGGACACCCATGCCAACGTCGTGGGCCGGCTCAGGAACGGCTGCAAAGACATCGATCAGCCCTGCTATGGCCTGATCCAGGATCTGAAGGCTCGCGGCCTCCTCGACGACACGCTGGTAATCTGGGGAGGTGAGTTTGGTCGCACCGTCTATTCCCAGGGTGGACTCTCCAAAGACAACTACGGCCGCGACCACCACCCACGGTGCTTCACGATGTGGATGGCCGGCGGCGGCGCGAAGGGGGGAGGGATCCACGGCGAGACCGACGACTTCTCCTACAACATCGTCAAGGATCCGGTGCACGTCCGCGACTTCCACGCCACGGTCCTGCACCTGCTCGGTTTCGATCACGAGCGGTTCACTTACCGCCATCTGGGGCTCGACCAGAAGCTCACCGGCGTGGAGCATGCCCGGGTGGTGACGGATTTGCTGGCATGAGGCTGCGCGATTTCGAGGATCGTGGCGCGGCGGGTGCATGGTGAGCGTGGGTCGCACGCGGCTATACTTGTATGTTCTGAAATTGCTGCGGTCGACGGTCGTCGCCGCCACTCTTGCGCAGGAAGCCACCATGACCCGTTGCGATCGTCTGGGCCCCACGAGGCTTTTCATCCTGATGGTCGGCCTGTGCCTGGCCTGCGGCCGAACCTTCGCCGCCGACGAGCCGATCAAGGAAGCCGACCCCCTGAAGACGGCCCGCGACCTGCTCACTATCCCGCCGCGGCCCGCGCGGCCCACGCTGCCGCCGAGCCGGTTGCCGCTGGAGGTGCTTGATGGCGAGCGGATCGTGCTCGTCGGCAACTCCACCGCCGAGCGGATGAATCTCTTCGGCCACTTCGAAACGCTCGTGCACCAGCGATTTCCCGGCAAGCACCTCGTGATCCGCAACTTTGCCCGCCCGGCCGACGAAGTGGCCAATCGGCAGCGGCCGGGCGACTACACGAAACTCGACGACCCGCTCGCCGCCTTTGGCGCCGACACCTACCTGCTCTTCTTCGGGTTCAATGAGTCGTTCGCCGGGCCGGGGGGCGTCGCCACGTTTACAGCCGACTACGAGAAGCTCCTCGACGAACTCGCGAGTCAGTATCCCCGCGACGACACGAAGGCT
Organism: Planctomycetota bacterium; assembly: GCA_003670825.1. Lineage (GTDB taxonomy): Bacteria > Planctomycetota > Planctomycetia > Pirellulales > UBA1268 > QWPN01. Next base: position 2,120 of record QWQL01000049.1, on the reverse strand, counting down.
GCTCCGCGGTTCGTGATCGTGTCGCCCGTCGCGGTCGAGGCCAGCGGCAGTCCCTACCTACCCGATGCCGAGAAGCAAAATGATTCGCTCGCCCTCTACCGCGACGCCGCCAAGGCCGTCGCCGAGAAGCGGGGCCTCGCGTTCGTCGACCTCTTCGATGCCACCCGGAAGGAGTTCGCGACCCAGCCGGGACTCCAGCACACGATCAACGGCTGCCATGTCAACGAAGCCGGCGACGCCTTCGTCGGCGGCCTCCTCGACCGGTCCCTGTTCGGCGGCCCCGCCGCGAGCCAACTCTCCGCCACCGCGTTTGAAAAGCTTCGCGCCGCGGTCAACGATAAGTCGTGGGTGCACCTGCAGGACTACCGGATGGTCAATGGCTGGTATGTCTACGGTGGCCGTCGCACGTTCGACACAGAAACCTTCCCGCGCGAGTACGCGAAGATCCGCGGGATGGCGGCCGTCCGCGACGCCAGAGTCTGGGACATCGCCGCAGGGAAGCCAGTGCCGGAACAGCCCGACGACTCCGCCACGGGTGATCTGATCGTGCCGAATACCCGGTTCGGCGAACCGAGGCAGGCCTACAGCGAGAACAAAGAAGGAGGACCGACGATCCTACCGCCGGCCGACCTGATCAAGACCTGCACCGTCCCCCCCGGCTTCGAACTGAAGCTCTTCGCCGACGAGACGAAGTTCCCCGAGATCGCCAAACCCGTGCAGCTGGCCTTCGATTCAAAGGGCCGCCTCTGGGTCTCGACGATGCCGAGCTATCCGCAGTGGCAGCCGGGCGACCCGCCGCCGGCCGACAAACTCGTGATCCTCGAAGATACCGACAAGGACGGCACGGCCGACAAGAGCACCGTATTTTACGACAAGCTGCACTGCCCGACCGGTTTTCAGTTTTTCGACGGCGGCGTGCTGGTGATGGACCAGCCGCGGATGCTCTGGCTGAGAGACACCGACGGCGATGACAAAGCCGATTCGGTCGTGCACGTGCTCGACGGCTTTGCCACGGAAGACACCCACCACACCGCCGGTGCCTTCGAGGCCAGCCCCGGCGGCCTGCTCCACATGCTCGAGGGCGTGGCGATGAGCACGGCCGTCGAGACGCCATGGGGCCCGTTCCGCAACTACGGCTCTTCGGGGGCCTACGTGCTCGATCCACGAACCTGGAGAATTCGTCATTTCAAGACCCCGGGCTACGGCAACCCGTGGTGCTACGTGTTCAATGAGTGGGGGCAGGGTATCTGCGGTGACGGTACCGGTGCCGCGCAGCACTGGGATACACCCCTTTCGGGAGCCCAGTACGGCGGCCGCAAGGGGCTCAATGCGGTGTTCGACACGGAGAATATGAGGCCCGTGGTAGGTAGCGACTATCTCCGCAGCCGGCAGTTTCCGGACGACGTGCAGGACCAGTTCATCTACGCCTGCGTGATCAACATGAACGGCATCCCCCGGTGGACAATGTCCGACGACGGCGCCGGCTACAAGGGCGAGCGGGTGCGGCACGACCCCGCTGATCCCAAGACTCCCTTCGACCTCCTCAAGAGCTCCGATAAGCACTTCCGGCCGGTCGATCCCCAGATCGGCCCCGACGGGGCCCTCTGGCTTGGCGACTGGGCCAACCCGCTGATCGGCCACATGCAGTACAGCCAGCGGGACCCAAACCGCGACCACGTCAAGGGACGCATCTACCGACTCTGCTATACGCAGAAGCCGCTGGTCACCCCGGAGACGCAGTTCGGCAAGTCGACCCTCGAGGTTCTGAACCAACTCAAGGCCCACGAATGGCGGACACGGTACCGCGCCCGCGCCGACCTCCAGTCGCGACCACGAGACGAGGTACTCTCTGCAGCGCGGCAGTGGCTCGGCACGATCGGCTCCGATCCCCATGCCGACCGGCTGAAGACCGAGGTTTTGTGGCTCCAGCAGAGTTTTCATGCCGTGGATCAAGGCCTCCTCGGCGACCTCCTGCAGGCCACCACGCCCGAGGCCCGGGCCGCGGCCACGCGGGTGCTCGCCGACGAGCGTGACCAGATTCCGGGGGCCATCTCCCTGCTGACCGCCAAGGCTACCGATGCCAACCCACGCGTCCGCTGCGAGGCGGTCCGTGGCCTGAG
>QWQL01000068.1 GCA_003670825.1 Planctomycetota bacterium | reverse complement strand
CTCCGTCAGCGAGGGCGGCTCGGCGAAGGGGGTCGGCGAACGCTCGAGGAGCCTTGGGCGTATCCTCGCCCGGCGACGCGACTTTTGCCGCCCCCGAGCCGGCGATACATGTAACTCTGGTGCGATCGAAGCAGCCGGTGGGCTCACTCGCCGGTGGTCGTTCGCCCGGTGAGCAGGTCAAAGGCGGCGATGGAGGGCACGAGGAGGGCGAGCGTGCCAAACCCGTAGGCAGCGACCACGACCAGGAAGACCTGCAGGCTGCTGCCCTGGAGAAACCCGGTGATCGCGACGAACGTCAGTGCGGGCAGCAGTGCCGAGGTCCAGCCCACGGCCGGCGAGGGATTCCGTGCCGACAGTGCCGCATAGAGTCCGATGGCGCCCCCCACGATCGCGGCCAGAAACGGGGCAAGCTGAAGCTCGAAACTACCGCCAAACGCCACCATGATCCGCATCGCGGTGGCCACGCCGATGAATAGGAAGGCCACGATGCCCAGGGCCACGGCGATCGCCCGGCGGGAGGTCGTGTGCGACAGGCCCGCGTAGACGCCGAGCACGGCGACGAAAAAGATGAGCACCGCGAGGCCGAGGGCCAGGTAGCCGCCGTGCTCGGGCGTGGCCAGGCCCAGGGGCACCAGGGCCAGGCAGAGCACCAGCGGCAGCGCCACCATTTCCGCGGCCGATCCGAGCACCCCGAGCAGCTTTCCCCAGACGAACTCTTTGGGTTCTAAGTCGCTGACGAGGAGTAGATCGAAGGTGCCGCGGTCGCGCTCGGTGGTGACGCTCGTGACCGCCAGGGCCGTGATGGCCAGCAGGCTCGCCACGACCATGGGCACCACCGCGATGGCCACGGCCGCGCGGTCGGGCCGGGGCGATCGGGCCTGCGCCACGACGGCGGCGACAGCGGCGACGAACAGGAGGAGCCAGGCCACCCGCACCACGATCATCGCCCGGCCGTGGGCCCGCGTTTGGAGTTCACGCCAGAGCACGGGGTTGCTCCAGACCGGCCGCGATGCCTGCCGCGCGGTGGCCGAGCCGGCCTCCCCCTCGGTCCGCGGCCGCAGGTGCACCACCGTGTTCCAGGCCCGAGCCCGCGCGATCGCCCATCCAGTCGCGATGGCGACGATGCCGGCACAGCAGCCGAGAAAGGAGGGAAGGGTGCCGCCGCCCGTGGGCGACACCGATGAGAAGAGCGCGCGTGCGGGCGACACCATGGCGGCCACCTCCTGGCCCCACGCCACGGCCGCAGCCTCTCCGGCGGCCAGCCAGGCGACGAGCAGGAAGGCGGTGATCGCGAGCGCCTGGAACGTGGTGTCGCGCCAGAAGGCGACGGCGTTGGCGACACTCGCCGCGGCTGCGGCCGCAGCCGCCGTGACCACGAACATCCGGACGATCTGCACGGGCGTGATCCCGCCGAAGACCGTGGCCAGCGTGAAGACCGGCACCGCGGCCAGCAACAGCAGTCCGGTGCGGAGCAGGCTGCCCGACAGTTTCCCCAGCACGAGTTGCGCGTCGCCCAGACGGCTGACGAGCAGGAGCTCCATGGTCTTGCGATCCTTCTCGACGCCCACCGCCACCACGCTGGCGAGGGCCGCTGACAGCATTGCGAGCGCCAGTTGGAGCGGGCCCAGAATCCGCATCAGCGTGCCGCCGAAGCGGGCTGCGTCACCGACGGTGGCGATGGCCTGCGTGCCGGTGACCAGGAGCCAGCAGGTGGCGATGATCCCCAGGAGTGTCCCCGCATACACCGCTCTGGCCACGTACAGGCCGCGGGCCCTGGGGGCGACCAGCACTTCCCGCTCGCAGACGGCTCCCAGAAACATCGCGTGCCCGCCGTTTCAGCCGGCCATTGGAAAAGGAGAATCTTAGGCGATAGAGTACCGGATCGTGAGGGCTGCGGGTCTTCCTTTCAGATCGAGCGTTTTTTAAAAACTCTTTTGAGGAGAGTCTGAGCATGGATTACGGCTTCAGGTTCCAGTTCCGCCAGTGGATGATCGTCACCGTGGTCGCGGCGTTGGCAGGCGGTGCCGTGTCGGCCCAGGCCCAGGTGACCGCTCAGGCCCTCGTGGGCAGTGCGGTTTCCGACGACAGCATGGATAAAGAGATCAACAACGCCATCGCGCGGTTCCGCGATCGCGACATCGACGGCTGCCGAGCGATCCTCGAGCGTGCCAAGAGCAACAATCCGAAGCTTCCTCCCCCGGGCGTGATGATGGCCACGCTCTGGCTGGCGGTGAACCAACTCCCCCAGGCTCGCGAAGAACTCGAGAACGCGGCGGTGAAGTCTCCGGCCGACCCCGAGTCGTTCCTCAAACTCGGCGACCTCGCGTTTGGCGAGGGCCGGATCACCGACTCGGCGGTGCTGTTCGACAAGGCATCGGCACTGACCGCCGCCTTCACGGAGAATCCGAAGCGGAAGCGGGATTTCGACATCCGCTGCGAGGCGGGCACGGCCGCCGTGGCCGAGCGACGTCGGCAGTGGGAGGTGGCGCAGAAAAACCTCGCCAAGTGGATCGAGCTCGATCCCGACAACGCCGGCTCGCGGCTCCGGATGGGCAACGTGCTCTTCCAGCTCGGCAAGGAGACCGAGGCACTCGAGCAGTTTCGCGAGGCCAAAAAGATCGACAAGAACGCGCCGCTGCCGGAGCTGGCCATGGCCCAGCGGAACGACGAGGCAAAGAAGCGTGACGCTGCGAAGAAGTGGATCCAAGACGCGATCAAGGCCGCCCCGAGCGATTCAGCGGTGCAGCTATTTGCCGCTCGCTGGTACCTGCAGCAAAACGAGCTCGAGGCCGCGAAGACTGCGGCCGACACGGCGATCAAACTCGACGCCAAGAACCTGGAGGCCAAGTTCGTCCGAGGCCTCGTGGCCCGCGTGGGCCGCGACTACACCACGGCGGAGAAGTTCCTCAATGAGGCCCATTTCCAGTCGCCGGGTAACTTTGACGTCAGCAACTCGCTGGCGCTGATCCTGATCGAGAGTGAGAACGACGACGACCGTCGCCGGGCGCTCGAACTGGCCGATACCAACGTCGCGAAGTACCGGGAAAACACCCCCCAGCAGATCCCGGCCGTGACCACCCTGGCCTGGGTGTTCTACAAGCTCGGCCGTCGCGAGGATGCCGAGCGGATTCTGGAGCAGGTGCGGCGGAGCAACGCGCTGTCGTCTGACGGCGCGTATTACGTGGCCACGATTCTCACAGATCGCGGCGAGAAAGACCTGGCCCGCAAGATCCTCGATGAGGTGCTCGCCAACGAGCCGATGTTCGCCACTCGGTCCGACGCAGTCGACCTGCTGGCGAAGCTCAAGAAGGAAGCGGGCGAGCCGCCCGCTGAGAAAAAGTAAGCGGCAGCCCGCGGGGGCGACCCCGCGTCGTGCGGGTCGGCCGGGTGGCGAATCAGTTCGCCGCCGGCCGGCCCGGTGCCGGCCGTGGTGTGGGAACCGTTTCGATAGCGACCGGCGGCGGCATTGTGGGCGTCGGCATGGAACGGATGGTGACGCCACCGACCTGCGTGCCGGGCTCGACGCCTACCGTCGGCCCCGGCTGCGGGCGTGTCGCCTTCCGGCGGGCGCGAATCCGATCGCTCCGCAGCGGGATGCCAGGATAGGCCTCGATCGGCACTTCCAGACTCGGCAGGCCGATGCGGCTGCCGTCTCCGAAGTAGGTAAACATCTCGATCGCTGGCGATGCGGTGGCAGAGGCGACGAGCGCCGCGGTGAGAACCGCAGTGACAATTCTCGTGCGCTGCATGGGTGGGATGCTTTCTGGGGGCCCGTCTTCGGGGGGCGATGGAGCCGGAAATCTCCGGCGCCTTGGGAAGGATCGGCCCGCGATGGCCGCGACGTGCACCCCTCCCGCCGCAGGCTTCCCATTCGTCACGACCCCACCCAGGCCGCAGCAGGGTAGGCTCAGAGGCATGCCCGCCGCCGTCGATTTCTCGCTGGTCTCATGCGTTGCCGCGCTCGTGGCCGCGGCTGCCGCCTGCCTCGGAGCCTTTCTCGTGCGGGGCTCGACGGCGGTGCCTGCGGCGGCATGGGCCTGCGCGGCGGCGCTGGCTCTGGCCGCCGAGTCGGCAGGGCGGGCGACTGGCGGGCTTGCCGAGCCGGCCACATTCGCCGCGGCTCGGCTGGGCGTCGTGGCACTCTCGATGTGCCCGACCATGTCTGTGCTCGGGGCGAAGCGGCCGCAGCACGGCGTGTGGCAGTTCATCGTGGCATCGCTGGCGGGCATCCTGGCACTGCCGGCGGTGTCGGCCTTGCTCGTGCGGCCTGGCTCCATGCCCGACGTGCATCCCCTGCAACAGTGGTTCATGCCGCTGCTCGCGGCGGTGGGCTGGATGAACTTCGCCGCCACGCGTCACGGCCTCGCGGCCGCGATCGTGACGAGCGGCCAACTCCTGCTGCTCAGGCCGTTTCTGCCGTTTGCGGGCGAACTCGACCTCGGCCGGATCGCCACGACCGATGCCGGCGGTGCGGCCCTGCTGGCCGTGGGGTCGGTCGCGGCTGTGGTGCAGTCGGCGGTCTGGCCTGTCGGTGGCCGGCGAGCGAGCCATGAGCGAGTGAATGACGCGCGGCTGGTGGCCGCCGTCGAGCTGCCCTTCCTCGCACTCCGCGAGACGCTGGGCGCGGCCTGGACGCTGCGGATCGCGGAGCGGTTCAACGCCACGGCCGCGGCCCGTGGATGGCCGTGTCGGCTAAGGTTTGGCGGCCTCGATGTGGGTGGCGATGCCGGAGACCGCCCCTGGCAGGCCGACGCGATCCGCACCGCGCGGGCGCTGGTGCGTCGCTTCGCCTCGGACGACTGGCTCCGACGCCACGGTGGCGAAGCGAAAAACCCCTGAAACACGAGGCCGCGAGTGACTTCCCACCCCGGCGGGTGATAGACTTCAAACCTTTCGGGCATGGCGGCCGTACGGTCGTCGTCCCTCGTTCTACTCGTGTTTTCCCTTCCTGGAGTTCCGTCCCATGCCCGAAGAGACCCAGTCTGCACAGCCCATGCCCGTCCCCGTTGACGAGTCGCACATCCTCGCCACCTACGCCAACTTCTGCCGCGTGACCGGCACGCCCGAGGAGCTCATCGTCGACTTCGGGCTCAACAAGCAGGTGGGGGGCACGTCGCCCGAGACGATCCAGCTCACGCAGCGTATTATCGTCAACTTCTTTACGGCCAAGCGGCTCGCGTATGCGTTGCAAATGGCGGTCGTCCGGCACGAGCAGGCCTTCGGCCCCCTCGAGACCGACGTGCAGAAGCGGGTCGTGCACCAGCAGTCGGCCAAGGCCTGACCGTCGGATGATGGGTCGGCGGCGAGGTGGGCTCAGCCACCGCCGCCGTGCCCGTCACACCGAAGCGCCGGCGGGATATCGCATCCATGAGCAGCTACGACGAATCCGAGGAGTTCGAGCGAGCCCGGAGGGAAATTCACGAGTTTCTCACCAAGCTCGAGCAGATGGCCCACCGCGAGGTGGCGCCGGCTGAGTTCTTCGGGTTCATTCGCGACGGTGTGCACCGGCTGATGGAGTCGGTGGCCGAGGTGATTTGGCTGGTCGGCGATGGCGGGCAGGTGGAGCCGATCTGCCATGCCGGCATCGATCTGACCGGCGTATCGGCCACGCCGGAAGATACCGAGGCCCACAACACGCTCGTCACGGGCCTCTTCGGCAGCGGTGCCGGCATGCTGGTGGCTCCGGGTGCGTCGGTGAACGGGCCCGATGGAATGGCCCTGGCGGCGAATCGCACGCCGCTGCTGGTGATCGCGGCCCCGATCGACTGCACGTCTGGCCGGGCGGGCCTGATCGAACTCTTCCATCAGTCAAACCAAGACGACGTTCAGCGGGGCTATCTGCGGTTTTCGGAGCAGGTGGCCGGCCTCGCGGCCATCTACCTCAACCGGCAGCGAAACAACCAGCAGGTGGCGGCCCAGCGGCAGCAGCTCGTCGAGAGTGATGTTCAGCAGGCTGCGCTCTCGCAGGTGGAGCGGTTCAGCCGGGCCGTGCACGAGTCGCTCGATCCCGTGGCCACGGCGTTTGTGCTGGCCAACGAGGCCCGCAGGATCATCGGCTGCGATCGGGTGAGCGTGCTGGTGAAGCGTGGCCGCATTCTGCGGCTGGAGGCCGTGAGCGGACAGGAATCGGTGGAGCGGCGAGCCTCGGCCGTGCAGTCCATCGAGGGGCTCGCCCGGGTCGTCGCCAAGGCAGGCGACCCGCTCTGGCACCCGGATGCCAACGTCGAGGTGCTGCCTCAGATCGAACAGGAACTCGAAAACTACATCGACGAATCGCACGCGACGGCCCTGGCGATCATTCCACTGGAGAAGCCCCGGCCTACGGCCGTGGTGAAGCCCGGTGGCGTCGACGCCGTGGCGGTGGCGAAGGCCGAGGCCGCGCCGGCCTCCACGCCCGAGCCGATCGGGGCGCTGGTGGCGGAGTGGTTTTCCTCAAACGCGTTTGATGGCAGCAAGCGGGCGCGGGTGGAGCTGGTCGCCGAGCACGGGAGAGTGGCACTGGCCAACGCGCTGGCGCACACGAGCCTGCCGCTCTATCCACTGCTCAATCTGCTCGGCAAATCCAAGGCGCTGACCACCGCCCGCAACCTACCCAAGACGGTGCTCGCGGTGCTCGCAACGCTCGCCGCTCTGGCGACGCTGGCGTTCGTGCCCGCGGAGCTGCGGCTCGAGGGCAAGGGCACGCTCGAGCCGGTGCACCGCCGGGAGGTGTTTGCGCAGATCGACGGCGTCGTGGAAAAAGTTGAGTCTGGTGTGGAGGGAGGCGCCGAGGTGGCGGTGGGCCAGCTCCTGGCGTCGCTCCGCAACCGGGACCTCGAGGTGGCGATCGCCGACGTGCTTGGCCGGAAGGCCTCCACGGAAGAGCAGCTGGTGTCGGCCCGGCGGTCGCTGCTGGAGGACGGCAAGATCTCCGCCGACGAGAAGCTGCGGCTGGCGGGCCGGCGGGCGCAGTTGGAACGCGAGGTGGAGAGCCTCGACGCGCAGCTCAAGCTCTACGCGGAGAAGAAGAAGGAACTCGATGTCCGCAGCCCCATCGCGGGCGTGATCGTCACCTGGCAGGTCCGCGATCTGCTCCTGCTGCGACCGGTGGAGAAGGGGCAGGTGCTGATGAGCGTGGCCGACAAAACGGGCCCCTGGGAGCTGGAGATCAAGATGCCGGACGACCGCCTCGGCCACATCAACCGCGCCGCCGCGGAGGCCCAGCAGGCGGGGCGGGAGCTCGTGGTCGATTACATCCTCGCCACCGATCCCGGCACTCGCCACTACGGCACCGTCAAGGAGATTCACGAGCAGGCCGAGGTTCGCGGCGAAGAGGGAAACACCGTGCTGGTGAGGGTCACGATCGATCCGTCGCGCCATGACAAGGAAGAGCTCGGTGCGGGGGCGAGCGTGACGGCCCGCATTAGCTGCGGGAGGCGGTCGTTGGGCTACGTCTGGTTCCACGACGTGCTGGCGTTTATCCAGACACAGGTGCTGTTTAGGCTGTGGTGAGCCGTCCTCCGGGGCGGGAAAGGGAGCTGCCGATGATGAAGTGCATGTTGATGATGGCGGCGTTTGCCTGCGGGCTTACCACCGGCGCGCTCGGTGCGGCGGAGCCCGGCCCGGTCCTCGAACGCTGCCTCGTGTCGCTCGTCGACGACGCCAAACTGTCGGCCGGTGAGGCCGGGCTGCTCGTGGCGATGACCGTCAAGCCGGGCGATCGCGTGACCACGGGCCAGGTGATGGCCCGGATCGACGACGACCAGCCCCAGATGGCGAAGCTCCGGGCGAAGGCCGAACACGACCAGGCGGTGGCCAAGGCGGCCAGCGATGTCGATGTGCGGTATTCACAGAAGGCGCAGGCCGTGGCCCAGAAGGCCTCCGAGAAGGCCGAGCAGTCTCACAAGGCGGTGCAGGGCTCCGTGACCGACGTGGAGCGGGACCGCCTCCGGCTGGAGTGGGAGAAGAGCGGCCTGCAGATCGAGCAGGCGCAGCTCGACCGGCAACTCGCGGATCTCGCCGCCAAGGTCAAGGAGGCGGAGGTCGAGACCGCCGAGATCGAGATTCGCCGCCGGCTCGTGAAGTCGCCGATCGACGGGGAGGTGGTAGACGTGCAGGCCAACGAGGGGGAGTGGCTGCAGGTCGGGGCGCCCCTCGCCCATGTCGTTCGTACCGATAAGCTCCGGGTGGAGGGCTACGTCGATGCCGCCAGGTGGGATCCCGAGCGGATCCGCGGCCGGCCCGTGACGGTGGAGGTGACGCTGGCCGACGCCCGCAGGGAAACCTTTGAGGGCCGGATCTCGTTCGTCAGCCCGCTCGTGGAGAGCGGCGGCGATTACCGCGTGTTCGCCGAAGTAGCGAACCGCAAGTCACCGGGATCGGAGGAGTGGCTGCTGCGTGCCGGCCAGACCGCCACCATGGTGATCCACTCGGATCCCGCTGCGGCACAGTAATCGCCCATGGCCACCGCCGACGCCTTTCGTTCGAGCACCACCCGCGGCGTCACGCTGCGTCGCCGGGGCGACCTCGTCGTGAACCGGCAGGTCTACCAGGGCCAGGCCTGGTGGGTCGTCAAGGATCCGATCTCGCTGCACTACTTCCGGTTCCGGCCGGAGGAATACGCGCTGCTCGAGATGCTCGACGGCCAGACGAGCCTCGAATCGCTCAAGGAGCAGTTTGAGAACCGGTTTCCGCCGCGGCGGATCACGGTCGACGAACTGTCGCGGTTCATCGCCACGCTGCACCGTTCGGGCCTCGTGATCGGCGACCGGCCGGGGCAGGGGCCGCAGCTCTTCGAGCGGCGGCGGCAGCGGGTCTGGCGGGAGTGGACGGCCTGGCTTTCCAACATCATGGCGATGCGGTTTCGCGGCATCGACCCAGACCGGCTGCTCGAGCGGCTCGATCCCTGGTTCGGCTGGCTGTTCACCCCGCCGGCGATCGTCGCCGCCCTGGTGTTCGTGGCCAGCGCCCTGCTGCTCGTGCTCGTCAACTTCGACATCTTTCGGTCGAAGCTCCCGGAGTTTCACCAGTTCTTCGCGGCAGGCAACTGGTTCTACTTGGCCGCGGCGCTGGGGATCACCAAGATCCTCCACGAGTTTGGCCACGGCCTGTCGTGCAAGCACTACGGTGGCGAGTGTCACGAGATGGGCATGATGCTGCTCGTCATGACCCCCTGCCTCTACTGTGACGTCTCCGACAGCTGGATGCTGCCCAACAAGTGGAAGCGGGCGGCGATCGGGGCGGCGGGAATGTACGTGGAGGTGATCATCGCCTCGATCGCCACGTATCTCTGGTGGAACTCCCATCAGGGTGTCTTCAATCAGCTCTGCCTCGACGTGATGTTCGTCTCCAGCGTGTCGACGATCCTCTTCAACGCCAATCCGCTGATGCGGTACGACGGCTACTACATCCTCTCCGACGTCCTCGAGATTCCAAACCTTCGGCAGAAGGCCAACACGATCCTCCAGCGGCTTGCCGCGCGGTGGTGTCTGGGCATCAAGCAGCAAGACGACCCCTTCCTGCCACAGCGGAAGCTGGGGCTGTTTGCCCTCTACGCGGTGGCCTCGAGCCTCTACGGCTGGATCGTCACGGCGTCGATCTTCCTGTTTGCCTGGAATGTCTTCAAACCCTACCGGCTGGAGGTGCTCGGGCGGATGCTCGCCCTCATGGCGGTGTGGGGCTTGGTGATCCGGCCGCTGCAGGGGATGATCAAGTTCTTCAGAATTCCGGGGAGGCGCGACGAGGTGAAGGCGACCAACATGGCGATCACGGCGGCGGCGGTGGCGGCGGTGGTGGGCTGCATCGCGCTGATCCCGCTGCCGCAGCGGGTGTGGTGTGCGACGGAGCTACGGCCCCGCGGCGAGGAGACCGTCTACGTGACGGTGCCTGGAAAGCTCGAGCAGCTGGCGATCAAGCAGGGATCGGTCGTGGCCGAGGGAGACGAGCTGGCCCGGCTGTCAAATGTCGATCTCGACCTCGAGATCGCCGACCTGGAGGGGAAGGCGTCGCAGTACGAGAGCCGGCTCAAGAGTCTCCAGCGGGAGCGGTTTTCCGATCCGGCCGCCGGCCTCGAGATCGGCACGGTCGAGGAGTCGCTGACGAGCATTCGCGAGCAGCTCGACCGCAAGCGAAATGACCGCCAGGAACTGGTCCTCGTGGCCCCGCGGGCCGGCGTCGTGCTGCCGCCGGCCAGCCTCAAGTCGCAGGGCGAGCAGGGGGGCAAGCTGCCCACCTGGACGGGCAACGCGCTCGGCAGAAAAAACATCGGGGCCACGTTCCAGGAGGGAACGGTGCTCTGCATGGTGGGCGACCCGCATCGCTTCGAGGCGGTGATGGTCATCGACCAGTCGGAGGTGGAGTTTATCAGGCCCGGTGAACGGGTTGAGCTGAAACTCAATGCCTTCCCGTGGCAGACGTTCTCCGGCACCATTGCCCAGCTCGCGGAGACGCACATCGAGGCGGGCTCGGAACGGCTCTCGGTGAAGGCGGGCGGCAGCGTGCCGACGGAGACCGACCCGTCGGGCCGTGAGATCCCGATCTCAACAAGCTACGAGGCCCTGATGACCCTCGACGACGCCGACGCCATATTTACGCCGGGTATGCGGGGCACGGCCCGAATCCAGGTGGGCAGCCGCACGGTGGGTCAGTGGCTATTGCGGCTCCTCTGGCAGACGTTCAACTTCCGGATGTGAAGCCCCACGCGGCTCGGGGCTGCCCGTGCCCCGTCGCTGAGTTCATGCTCTTGAGAGCCGACCGGCCGTCAGGCCGTAGGCGGTGGCCTGCAGATGAAGTGAGAGTTTCAGCCGAAAGCACTGTCGTTACACTGAAGGGTATCTGAGCCGTCGCACTCTCCCCAGGAGCCTTCCCTTATGGCCTCCGTCAACCCGCGGTATCTCGTGGATGCCCATCAAATGCCGACCGACGTGGTGGTCACGATCGAAGAGTGGCGGCGGATCGTCGAGGAACTCGAGGAACTCGAAGACATCCGCGCCTACGATGCGGCGTTGAGAGACCGCGAGAACGGG
>QWQL01000151.1 GCA_003670825.1 Planctomycetota bacterium | reverse complement strand
CCTCGAGCGGTCGCCGACCCCCTTCGCCTACCCGCCCTCGCTTACGAAGACGACGCTACACATAAACTGAATGCGCCCTAGCAGTGCGTGAGGGGCTGACTTCACGCGGGCGAAGCCATCCTGGCCTTCGACGCTACGAACCTCTCACTTCGAAGCGAGCCGGCTCCTGCCGGCCGTCTCCTCTCAGCTGGATGTCGCCGCCGTTACCACCTGGCAACACCGGTCAACTCTTCTTGATCCACCAGTGAGTCTGCTTCATCTCTTTGGCGGGGCACTTGGCGGACCGCGGCGGCTGGTCGCCTTGGTACTGCTGGTGGCAGTGGTTGCATTCCCACAGGCTCGGGGCGGCGAACACGACCCCCGCGAACATGGCCACTCCGGCCAGGGCCACGGTGGCGATCAGAAGGCTGCGCACGGCATGACGACGCTGGCTCACGGTTGAGACTCCTCGAGAAAATGGGCACGAGTGGGCAGCCACATGGGGTGTGGGATCCCCCGAATAGCAGGACGTGAGCCTATCACATGGTGCCCTAGGCAGTTGGCTGCGGTGGAGTGCGGTGACGCAAATCCGTCAGGTGAGGTGGCTGATGTCCGCGGTTCTGTCGGCACGTTGTGGTTGGACTTTCCGCTCGTTTCAGTCACAATCGCCCTCCAATGGGCCGGTGGGACGAATCGTGTGCACCGGGGCCGTTGGTCGCCGCGTGGCGTCCCGCCACGCCATCGAGAGCATCCGTATGCCCACTGCCAAGCAGATCGACGCCGCCTACAAACTCGCCCGCGACCGGTATGAATCGCTCGGGGTGAATGCCGAGAAGGCCTGCGCGGCCCTCGCGAAGATTCCCGTGTCGCTCCACTGCTGGCAGGGGGACGACGTCGGTGGCTTCGAGAACCAGGGGGGCGTGGTCGGCGGCGGCCTGGCCGTCACCGGCAACTATCCCGGCCGGGCCCGCACCGCCGACGAACTCCGCGCCGACCTCGACGCGGCCCTGGCGGTCATCCCGGGAAAGCACCGGCTCAACCTGCACGCCTTCTACGGCGAGTTTTCCGGAAAGAAGGTGGATCGCGACCAGATCGAGCCGGGTCACTTTGCAAACTGGATCGCCTGGGCCAAGAGCCGCGGCGTGGGGCTCGACTTCAACCCGACCTGCTTCTCCCATCCCAAGGCTGCCGACGGTTTCACGCTCTCGCATGCCGACAAGGGCATCCGGAAGTTCTGGATCGAGCACTGCCGGCGGTCGCGGGAGATCGGGGCCGCGATGGGCAGGGCGCTCGGCACGCCCTGCGTGACGAACGTCTGGGTGCCGGATGGCTTCAAGGACACCCCCGCCGACCGGCTGGCGCCGCGGGAGCGGCTCGCCGAGTCGCTCGATGCGGTCTTTGAGAAGCCGCTCTCGCCGAAGCACAACCTCGACGCCGTGGAGCCGAAGCTCTTCGGGATCGGTAGCGAGAGCTGCACGGTGGGGTCGAGTGAGTTCTACCTCGGCTACTGCATCACGCGGAAGAAACTGCTCTGCCTCGATGCCGGCCACTACCACCCCACCGAGACGATCTCCGACAAGATCTCAAGCGTGCTCGTCTACCTGCCCGAGATCCTCCTGCACGTCAGTCGCGGGGTGCGCTGGGATTCCGACCACGTCGTCACCCTCACCGACGACCTGCTGGCGATCGCCCGGGAGATCGTGGCCTGCGGCGACCCGTCGCGGGTGCACGTGGGCCTCGATTACTTCGACGCCAGCATCAACCGGGTCGCTGCCTGGGCGATCGGCACGCGAAACATGCTGCGGGCGCTCTTGATCGCGCTCTTGGAGCCGCCGGCGATCCGCAGGGCCGAGAAGGAGGGCGACCTCACCGCCCGCCTCGCGCTGCAGGAGGAGGCCAAGGGGCTGCCGTTCGGCGCCATCTGGGATCACTACTGCCGCGCCAAGGGCGTGCCTGTCGGCGAGGCCTGGCTCGACGACGTGCGGACGTACGAGAGACTCGTCACGGGGAGGCGGGCATGAGCGACGTGCTGCACGACGTCGGGGAACTGGAGCATGACGCAAGCTCCGAATATGAGCGGCAGCGGGTGCCGCCCAAAGCCCTCAAGGGGCCGAGTGCCTTCTGGGGCATGTATGCCGGTGAGCACACGGCCGGCACCGAGTTCATGATCGGCCCGCTGTTCGTCAAGTGGGGCGCCGACGCCTTCAGCCTGCTGGTGGGCCTGTTTCTCGGCAACCTGCTCGCGGTGCTCACGTGGCGGTATCTCACGGCCACGATCGCCTGCGAGCAGCGGTTGACGCTCTACTACAAGCTCGAAAAGATCGCCGGTGGGCTGCTCGTGAAGTTCTACAACCTCGCCAACGGCCTGCTCTTTTGCTTCCTCGCCGGCTCGATGATCACGGTGTCGGCCACGGCGGTGGGCCCGTTCTTTCCGCCGGGCACGATCGAGATGCCGACCTTCCAGTCGACGATGCCCACGGGGCCGGCCTGGATCGTCTCCTGCATCGTGATCGGCGTGGCGATGACGCTCGTGGCCCTCAAGGGCTACGGCGTGGTGGCACAGGTGGGGCACTATGCCGCGCCCTGGATGTTTTTGATCTTCGTGTCGTGCGCGCTGGTCACGCTGGGGCGGCTGGGCACCACCGACCTGTGGGCGCTGCTGACGCCCCCCGAGGGCACGCCGCAGGAGATCTCGTTTCTGGGGATCGTGTGCTTCGCCTGGTTTTGCAACGCCGCCATGCACATCGGGATGGCCGACCTCTCGGTGCTGAGGTTTGCGAAGAAACCGAGCGCTGGCTGGGCGAGCGCGTCGGGGATGTTTCTTGGGCACTACGTGGCCTGGATCTGCGCGGCGCTCTTGCTCATCTACTGGGTGCGACAGCACGGCGTTGATCCGCAGGTGGGCAAGGACCCCGGCACGATGGTCAACGACGCCGTGGGCTGGGCTGGGTTGATCTGCGTGATCATCGCCGGCTGGACCACGGCCAACCCCACGATCTACCGGGCGGGCCTCGCCTTCCAGGCGATGATCCCGGGCATGAGCCGCGTGGCGGCCACGATGCTCGCCGGCGGCCTGTGCATCGCGGCGGGCATCTTTCCCGCATTCGCGATGAACCTCCTCGACTTCGTGGGCATCTACGGCACGATCCTCGCGCCCGTGGGAGCGATCATCGTGGTAGACCACTTCCTGGCCGAGAAAGTGGGGATCCCCAGGGATCCCGCCGAGAGGAGCGGTAGCTCGTTCAACATGGCGGTGCTGATCGCGTGGCTCCTGCCGGTGGCCGTGGCCATGTGGCTCTACAAGACGCAGGGGGTGTTCGCCTCCTACCTACCGCTGCCCTGCTCGGTGGCCTGCGGCCTGCTGTACATCGTCTTTTCCCGACTGGCCGCCCGCGAGACCATTGCCGTGCGGGCCTGAATCACCGACCGAAGGATACTCACCATGAAGATGGCTGCCACGTCTGTCGGGCTTCTCGCGCTGGCGGGCACGATCGTGCCGCCGGCCGTGTTCATGCTCCAGTCGATCGCGGCGGGGCAGGCGGGATCGCCCGCGCTGCCGCTCGACACGGTCAAGACGATCATGCTCGTCTCGACGGTTGCCTGGTTCGTCGCGGCCCCCTTCTGGATGAAGGTGGAGTGAATCGCGCGGCGTGAACGCTCCCGCGCGACCATCCCCACGGCGGTCCCCATGCCCGAACCGCGACAGATCACCACCGCCCCGCACGGCCACGTGCTCACCAACAGCGGCGTCTGGTCGCCCGACTCGCGGTGGATCGTCTACGACGTCCGTTCCACCCCCGACGGCTCGGTCTTCGACGGCACGCGGATCGAGCGGGTGGAGGTGGACACAGGCCGGGTCGAGGTGGTCTATGAGTCGCGGGAGGGGGCCTGCTGTGGCGTGGTGACGCACAGTCCGGTGGACGACCGCCTCGCCTTCATCCTGGGCCCGGAGCGGCCCACGCCCGCCTGGTCATACGGGGCGGCGCGGCGGCAGGGAGTCGTCGTCCGCACGTCGCATCCTGACGTGGCCGAGAACCTCGACGCCCGCGACCTGATGCCGCCGTTCACGGCCGGTGCTCTCCGCGGCGGCACCCACCTCCATGTATTTTCGCCGGACGGCGCCGCGGTGAGCAGCACGTATGAGGATGCGGTGCTCGAGGCGGCGGCCGAGGCCGGGCAGGGGGGCGAGCGGAGCCTGCGAGGGGTCGGCGTCAGCGCCTGCGGCAGGCCCACGACGGTGCCGACAACGCATCCGCGGAACCACGATGGGTCAGCCTTCACGGTGCTCGTTTCCCGGCTCACCGACGCGCCGTCGCCGGGGAGCGACGAGATCTCGAAGGCCTTCGAGGAGGCGTGGATCGGAGAGGCAGGCTACGCCAACGCCGACGGCGTGCGGCAGCGGCGGGCGATCGCCTTCCAGGGTTACGTGGTGACGACCATGGGCGAGACGATCAGCGAGGTCTTCGTGGTCGACCTGCCCGACGAACTCGCCGCTCTCGCGACCGCCGGCGAGGGGCCCGTGGCGGGCACGGCGACCACGCGTCCTGCTCCACCCCGCGGCGTGCGGCAGCGGCGGCTCACGCGCACGGCCGACCGCAGGTATCCCGGCATTCAGGGGCCGCGGCACTGGCTGCGATCGAGCCCCGACGGTACTCGGATTGCGTTGTTGATGCGGGATGACGCCGGGATCGTGCAACTCTTCACCGTCAACCCCGCCGGTGGCGTTCCGCGGCAGGTCACGCATGACGCCGTGGGCATCGCCAGCGCCTTTTCGTGGAGCCCCGACAGTGAGCGGTTGGCGTGTGTGATCGATGGCAGTGTCTGCCTCATCGACGCCGGCAGCGGTGACGTGACCCGCCTCACGGCGGCGGCGCGCGACGACATGGGGCCGCGGCCCGAGGCCTGCGTGATCTCCCCCGATGGCAGGCGGATCGCGTACGCCCGGCGGGTTGTCGCCGTCGACGGCCGCACGTGGAATCAGATCTTCGTGGTTGACGTCCCGCAGTGACGTTAACCGCGGCCGAGCCGGATTGACTGCCGAGTTCGAGCACGACACAGTTTCTCCCGTCCATTCACCCGCTTCGCGTTGGGGGTCGATGAGCCATGCAGTACGTCGCAGTTATGGTCTGGCTCCTGATGGTCGCGGGAGCCGCGGCCGACCAGCCGGGGACGGGAAAGCGGTCGCCGATCACGGAGTTCTTCGTCGAGCCGGTGCGGGTGGTTTGGCAGAGCGAGCAGGGCGTGAGCGACACGCAGATACTCCTCGCCCCGCAGCCCGGGCAGCCGCTGCTCGAGTCGCGGTTACCACCGTGCGTGATCACCACCACGCCCGGCTCCACTGGTGGCGTGCTCCTCGACTTCGGCCGCGAGATCCAGGGGCACGTGCGGCTCTCCACTCCGCTAAACCCCGGCAAAGAGCCGGTGCGGGCGCGGGTCAGGTTTGGCGAGTCGGCCAGCGAGGCGATGGCCGACCTCGGGGGCCAGAAGAACGCTGGCAACGACCACGCCGTCCGCGACCAGATCGTCACGCTGCCCTGGCTCGGCACGCAGACGATCGGCCCGAGCGGCTTCCGGTTTGTACGGATCGACGCGATAGACCCCGACCGGCCCGTGCGGCTCACGCAGGTGCGGGCGGTGCTCGGCATTCGCGACGTGCCCCGGCTGGGGTCGTTTCGCTGCTCCGACGAGCGGCTCAACCGTATCTGGGAGGTGGGGGCCGACACCGTGCACCTCTGCATGCAGGACTACCTCTGGGATGGCATCAAGCGGGATCGGCTCGTCTGGATCGGCGACATGCACCCTGAGGTGAGCACGATCAACGCGGTGTTTGGGTTCAACGATGTGGCGCCCGCCTCGCTCGACCTCACCCGTGACGTGACGCCCCTGCCGAAGTGGATGAACGGCATCTCCAGCTACTCGATGTGGTGGGTGCTGATCCACGAGGAGATGTGGATGCACCACGGCGACCGAAACTACCTCGAGGCCCAGCAGCCCTACCTGGCAGCGCTGCTGGAGCGGCTGGCGACGCTGGTGGGCCCCGACGGCCGCGAGCAGATCGACGGGATGCGATTCCTCGACTGGCCGAGTTCGCCGAATCAGCAGGGGGTGACGGCCGGCCTGCAGGCGTTGCTCGTGATGACGCTGGATGCCGGCACCCGGCTGATGACGGAACTCGGTGACGACCGCGTGGCGGGGATCTGCCGCACCGCGGCCGACCGCGGGCGAAAGGTGGTGCCCGAGGCGAATGGCTCGAAGAGCGGGGCGGCGCTGGTGGCCCTCGCGGGCATGCGGGATGCGCAGGAAACCGCCGACGCCGTGCTCCTGCCGGGCGGTTCCACGGGCGTGTCGACGTTCTACGGTTTCTATGTGTTGAACGCGCTGGCGAAGGGGGGCCGCGAGAAGGCCGCGCTCGACCTGATCCGCACCTACTGGGGCGGGATGCTCGACCTGGGCGCGACCACGTTCTGGGAGGATTTCGACCTGGCGTGGACGAAGAACGCCACGCGGATCGACGAACTGGTGCCCGAGGGCAGGAAGGATATCCACGGCGACTGCGGTGCCTACTGCTACGAGGGCTTTCGCCACAGCCTCTGCCACGGGTGGGCGAGCGGGCCCACGGCATGGCTCAGCCGGCACGTGCTCGGTGTATCACCGGCAGCGCCGGGCTTCACCACGGCGCGGATCGCCCCGGTGCTCGGCGACCTCGACTGGGCCGAGGGCAGCTATCCGACCCCCCAGGGCCCGATCCGCGTGCGGCACGAGCGGCGCCAGGACGGCACGATCCG
The DNA here is from genome assembly GCA_003670825.1 of Planctomycetota bacterium. GTDB lineage: Bacteria > Planctomycetota > Planctomycetia > Pirellulales > UBA1268 > QWPN01. Next base: position 4,291 of record QWQL01000151.1, on the reverse strand, counting down.
CTCCTGGGTGACGGCGCCGGAGGGCGTGGACATCGAGGCGGTCGGCTGCACGCTCATGGCCGCGGCTGGAGACGGCGCAGCACCAGGCGTCATGCCGATGTCGCTGAAATGCGAGTGGCTCGAGGGGCCTGAGGGGATCGGCAGCCGCGAGCCGCGGCTCTCCTGGATCGTGACCGCCCCCGACGCCGACCGCGGCCAGCGGCAGTCGGCCTATCGCATTCTCGCGGCGAGCGAGCCGGCGTTGCTCGAGCCCGGCAGGGCCGATCGCTGGGATTCCGGCCGGGTCGACTCGGGCGAGACGCTCGGGATCGCCTATGCCGGAAAACCGCTGGCGAGCGGCGACCGGGTGTGTTGGAAGGTGATGGCCTGGGATCGCGACGACCGCGAGTCGGCGTGGAGCGAGCCGGCGGCGTTCTCGCTTGGCCTCCTCGAAGCGGCCGACTGGAAAGGCCGCTGGATCGCGGCCCGCGATCAGGCACCGCTCCATGCGGAGCCGAGGAAGCTCCACCTGCCGCCGGCCCGTCAGTACCGTAAGCCGTTCGCCACGGCGAAGCCGGTGAAGCGGGCGGTGCTCCACGGCACGGCGCTCGGCATCGTGGACTGGTCGATCGACGGCCGCCGCGTGAGCGAGGATCTCTTCGAGCCCGGCTGGGCCGATTACCACCGGCGAGTCCACGCCCGGTCGCACGATGTCACGGGCCTGCTGGCGGCTGCGGGGCCGCACTGCCTGGGTGCGACGGTGGCCGATGGCTGGTATGCAGGGTACGTGGGCTACGGCCTGCTCGTGGGCTACGGGCCGCACAAGACCGGGCGGAACATCTACGGCAAGACGCCGGCGATCCTCTGCCAGCTCGACATCGACTACGCCGACGGCTCGCGGGAGAGCATCGTCACCGATCCCTCGTGGCAGGTGACCGACTCGGGGCCGACCCGGGAGGCCGACCTGCTGATGGGCGAGCGGTACGACGCCCGTCGCGAACTCGCCGGCTGGGACACGCCATCGGCCTCTGGTGATGGTGGTTCAGCCTCCGGGGACACGTCGGCCTGGCAGGCAGCCGTACTGGCCGAGACGAATGCCGCCGAGCAGGCGCCGTTTTTCGAGCCGGGCCTGAGCCGCGAGGTGCGCGTGGGCTTTGTGAAGCCGGCTGAGATCGTGTCGTATGCCGCCCCGCCGATTCGCATCACGCAGGAGTTGGCGGCGACGCGCGTGACGGAGTGGAAGCCCGGCATCTTCATCTTTGATTTCGGGCAAAACTTCGCCGGCGTGGTTCAGCTGAAGGTGACCGCGGCGGCCGGCACCGAGATCACGCTCCGCCACGGCGAGATGCTCCATTCCGACGGCCGGCTGATGACGGAGAACCTGCGGAAGGCCCGGGCCACCGACACCTATGTCTGTAAGGGCGGTGGCGTGGAGACCTGGACGCCGCGATTCACCTACCACGGCTTCCAGTTCGTGGAGGTGACGGGCCTGCCGGCCGGCACGCTGCCGCCGCTGGATACGGTGATGGGCCTCGTGCTCCACAACGACACGCCGCTCGTCGGCCGGTTCGCCTGTAGCGACGACCTGCTGACCCGATTCTGGCAGAACACGCAGTGGACGTAGCGGGCCAACTTCATCGAGGTGCCGACCGACTGCCCGCAGCGGGATGAGCGGCTCGGCTGGATGGGAGACGCCCAGATCTACGCCCGCACGGCGACGTTCAACGCCGACGTGGCCGGCTTCTTCACGAAGTGGATCGAAGACGTCCGCGAGGCCCAGCGGCAAGACGGCGTCGACGCCGGCGCGTATCCCGACTACGCCCCCTATCCCTTCGCGCACGGGAAGCCCGGCGCTACGTTCGGCACGGCCTGGACCGATGCGGGCGTCATCTGTCCGTGGACGATGGCCACGGTCTACGGCGACCGGCGGCTGGTGGAGCGGCACTGGGAGTCGATGACGAGGTTCATGGATTGGCGGGCTCGGCTCGACCCGCAGCTCGAGGGCGTGGCCGCGGGCAACGAGTGGGGCGACTGGCTCAACGTGGACGAGACCACGCCGACTGCCTTCATCGACCTCTGCGAGCACGCCCAGTCGGCGCGGATGATGACGCAGATGGCCTTCATGCTTGGGAGGGGTGACGAGGGGGCCGTCTACAGTCGCCGATTCGAGGATCTCGCGGCGTCGTTTCGCCGGAACTATCTCCGCGCCGACGGCATGGTGGCCGTCGACACACAAACGGCCTGCGTGCTCGCGCTCGAGATGGGGCTCGTACCGGATGAGAAGACCGCCGCCGTGGCCCAGCAGCTCGCCGGCCGGATCGAGAAGAACGGCTTTCGGATGGCGACCGGCTTCCTCGGCACGAAGGCAATTCTGCCGGTGCTCTCGGCCCACGGCCATCACGATCTCGCCTGCCGGCTCTTCCAGAGCCGTGAGTTTCCGAGCTGGGGATACGAGGTGGAGCAGGGGGCCACCAGCGTCTGGGAACGATGGGACAGTTTTACGCGGGAGCACGGCTTCGAGGGGGCGACCGGGAAGAACAACGCCGCCATGAACAGCTTCAGCCACTACGCCTTCGGCGCGGCGATGGAGTGGGGCTTCCGCACGCTTGCCGGGATCGACACGATCGACGCGGCCTTCGCACGGATTCGTATCCGGCCCCGGCCGCCGACGCCCGGCAGCAACCCCCAGCGGGCGGTCATCGAGTGGGTGAAGGCCGACTACGACGGCCCGCGGGGTCCCATCCAGAGCCACTGGAGGCGGCTCGACGGCGGCATCGAGATGCGGGTCAGGATTCCGGCCAATACCACCGCGATGGTCCACGTGCCGGCCCGTGATGCGGCGAGGGTCACCGAGGGGGAGCCGACCGGGGCGGGCGGCCTTCGCGACGGGCTGCCGGTGGCCGCCGGCGACGTGCCGGGGGTGAAGGTCGTCGAGGCGGGGGCTGGCGAGGTCATCCTCGAAGTCGGCTCGGGGGAGTACCGGTTCGTCGGACGGTAACGCCTAGGACAGCTCGGCTCGTGCCGCTGTTGGCGGGAACCGACGAGTAGTTTAGACTCGTGGGTGGTTAGGGCTTGGTCACTCCTCGACGCCGCGGTGAGCCGCCGCGTCTTTCTCCATTACAAAGAGGGCATCATGTCCCGATCCAGTCGCCTGCCGCCTCGTCGTCGCCGTGGAGTTCTTTCTCGGCTGGAGCAACTGGAACCGCGAGCCCTGCTGGCCGCCGATTTTGGGGCCGCGGTCCGGGAACTGGCGTGGGATGGCCAAGTCCATGCCGTGAAGGCCGATGCCTGGATCGTTCGAGCGGATCATGCATCGTCGGTGGCCGTGCGGCCGGGGTGGAGCACCGCTTCGCTCGGCGAAGGTTTCCTGGCGTTGCAGGCTCCAGCCGCCAGCGTCGCAGATGTCCGCAGCTGGGCCGCCGCCACGGCGGGTGTGCGGTATGTGGAACCCGATTTCGTGATCACCACCTCGGCGACCCCGAACGACCCGTCGTACTCCCGTCTCTGGGGGCTCAACAACTCAGGTCAGACCGGTGGCGTGGCCGATGCCGACATGGACGTCGCGGAAGCGTGGGATGTGACCTCCGGCTCGAGGTCGGTCGTCGTCGGAGTGATCGACACCGGCATCGATTACAACCATCCGGATCTCGCGGCCAACATCTGGCGAAATCCCGGAGAGATCGCAGGTGACGGGATCGACAACGACCGCAACGGCTACGTCGACGACGTCCGCGGCTGGGACTTTGCCAACAACGACGCCGATCCGTTCGACGATGAAGGGCACGGCACCCACGTGGCCGGCACGATCGGTGCCGTGGGCAACAACGGCGTGGGCATTGTCGGCGTGTCGTGGAACGTATCGCTGATGGCCCTGAAGTTTCTCGGGGCCGACGGCAGCGGCTCGACCAGCGGCGCCGTCGCCGCGATCAACTACGCCACGCGGATGCGGCAGTCGTTCGGCGTGAACGTGGTGGCCACGAACAACAGCTGGGGCGGGGGCGGATTTTCGTCTGCCCTCCGTGACGCGATCGCCGCCGGCGGCTCCGCGGGCGTGCTGTGCGTTGCCGCGGCGGGCAACGAGTCGGCGAACAACGACGCCACGCCCTCGTACCCGGCCAACTACGCCGGCGACGCCGTGATTTCGGTCGCCGCGACCGATTCGTCGAACCGGCTGGCGACGTTTTCCAACTACGGGGTGACCACGGTCGACGTGGCCGCGCCGGGCGTCGGCATCTACTCGACCGTTCCGGGCAACGGCTATGCCTCCTACAGTGGCATCTCGATGGCGACCCCCCACGTGACGGGCACGGTG
>QWQL01000137.1 GCA_003670825.1 Planctomycetota bacterium | reverse complement strand
CTCGTCGATCCGACGCGGGTCGACGAGTCGTGCGCCAAACTCGACACGCTTCTGGCGCAGCTCGACGAGGTGCTCGACGAGGGGCACAAGGTACTCGTGTTCAGCCAGTTCACGAGCTTCCTCTCGATCCTGCGAAGGCGGCTCGACGAAAAGAAGACCGTCTACGAGTACCTCGACGGCCGCACCACCGACCGTCAGGCCCGCGTGGTTCGCTTCCAGGAGGATCCCGACTGCAAGCTCTTCCTGGTGAGCCTGAAGGCGGGGGGGCAGGGGCTCAACCTCACCGCGGCCGACTACATTTACATCCTCGACCCGTGGTGGAACCCAGCCGTCGAGGCGCAGGCCGTCGACCGGGCCCACCGCATCGGCCAGACACGGCGGGTGTTTGCCTACCGGCTCATCGCCAAGGACACAGTCGAGGAGAAGATCCTCGCCCTCCAAGACCGCAAGCGGGAACTGGCCGACTCGATCGTCCGCGCTGACGAGAGCCTGATCGGCGGCCTGACGCCCGAAGACGTCGAACTGCTGCTTTCCTAGCGGCCAGATGCCGCTCACGAAAACCTCATATTCCCCGGAGACGATGCTGAGCGGGCTCTCATGAGCCCCGCCTTCAGCCAGCCCCGTGCGGAGACGAACCACGTGCCCAGCAATCACCGCGGCCCCCAGGAGCCGGCGAAGCAACGGGTGCTCGTCGTGGATGACGAGGAGGACCTGCTCGAACTCGTCCGGTACAACCTCATCAAGGAGGGCTATGCCGTCGAATGCGTCGGCAGCGGTGAACAGGCGTTGCAGTCGGCTCGACACAGCCCCCCCGATCTCGTCGTCCTCGACCTGATGCTGCCGGCAGTCGACGGCCTTGAGGTCTGCCGCCGGCTCAAGGCGGATCCCAAGACCCGGGGCGTACTGATCGTGATGCTCACCGCCAAGGGGGATGAAGGGGACATCATCACGGGGCTCGACCGCGGCGCCGACGACTACATCGCCAAGCCGTTCAGCCCGCGGGTGCTCAACGCCAGGATCAAGGCGCTGCTCCGCCGCGAGGAATCCCGCCGCCGCAAGGAACTCGAAACCACGATCGACGCGCATGCGCTCTCGATTCATCCAGGCCGCCACGAGGCGACGCTCGCCGGCCTGCCCCTCGAACTGACCTACACCGAGTTTGCCCTGCTCCAGTTCCTGGCGAAGCGGCCAGGCTGGGCCTACACCCGGATGCAGATCGTCGACGCGGTCAAGGGGGAGGACTATCCCGTCACCGAGCGGTCGGTCGACGTGCAGGTCGCCGGCCTGCGGCGAAAACTGGGGGAGCACGGCCACTACGTCGAGACCGTCCGGGGCGTTGGCTACCGTTTTCGGGCCTGATGCGGCTGCCTGACGCGGCCCCCGCTATCGCGGCGCCGGCCGGCGTGCCAGACTACCTCGGGTTGGCCCGTCACCCATTCCCCGCGACCACGTGACCATGCCCCGCACGCGGCTCGTCTGGCAGCTGTTCGCCGGCTTCAGTGTGCTGCTCACCGCGGCGATTGCAGCCGCTTTCTGGGTCGCCAGCGTGCAGCTTGCGGGCCAGGCCGACGAATCGCTTCGGCAGCGTCTCGCCGACGCCGCCCGCAGCCTCGCCATCCTTGAGGCAGACCGCGCCGGACCGCCCGATGCGGCCGCCTTCGAAAACCACGCCCAGACCGTGCGGACGGCGACGAGGATCGACTGCCGACTGATTACTTCCGGCGGTACCGCCGCCGCCGATGACACCTTGGCGGAAGCCGCCGCGCGAGATGGGATCGCCAGCCGCAGTCGCTACGACGGGGCCTCCGGCCGGCGATCGCTCGAGGTCGCGGTGCCGATCGGCACCCGCAGGCCTCCGGTGGCGATCGTCCTGGCGACTACCGATGCCGCCGAGAGTGATCGCGACCTCGCCACGTGGCAGCGCACGCTTCTCGCCGGCTGCCTCGGGACCACCGCCTGCGCCGTGGCCGCGGGATACGCCCTGGCCCGCCGAGTGACGCGTCCTATCGACGAGCTTCGTGCCGCCGCAGCCCGTCTGGCCGGAGGTGACACGACCACCGCGGTGCCGGCGACGGAGGTCGCCGAACTCGCCGACCTCGCCACGGCGCTGAGCAGGCTTCGGGCCCAGCTGGTGGAGCGGGGCCTGACGATTGGCAGGCAGGGTACGCAGCAGGAGGCGGTGCTCGGCAGCATGATCGAGGGGGTGCTCGCCGTCGACGCGCGGCAGCGACTGCTCGGTATCAACCGGGCCGCTGCGGACCTGCTCGACGTCGATCCCGATGATTCTGCCGGCAGGCTGCTGATCGACGTGATCCGCAACCCTGATCTGCGGCGGTTCGCGCTCACCGCAATCGACTGCCGGGCACCCGTTGAAGACGACCTCGTGCTGCACGGACCGCGAGACCGCACGATCCGCCTGCGGGGCACCGCCCTCCGAGATGCCTCGGGGGAGGGTGGGGCGGTGATCGTGCTCAATGACGTGACCGAAATGAAGCGACTGGAGCACGTTCGGCGGGATTTCGTGGCCAATGTCTCGCACGAACTCAAGACGCCGATCGCGTCGATCAAGGGCTTCGTAGAAACGCTCCTCGACGGCGCCATGGACGATCCGGCCGACACCAGCCGATTTCTCGGCATCGTCGCCCGGCAGGCCGATCGTCTCGCCGCCATCGTCGACGACCTGCTCGCCCTGTCGCGAATCGAGCAGAGCGAAGGCGCGGGCAACCTGCCTGTGGAGACCGTCCCGGTGGCGTCGATCCTCACAGCGGTGACGCTCGATTGCGGGCCGCGGGCCGCGGACCGGTCGATCCGGCTCGAGGTCGACTGCCCGGCAAACCTCGCTGCCACACTCAACGCGGCTCTCGTGGAGCAGGCCGTGATCAATCTCGTCGACAACGCCCTGAAATACAGTGAATCCGGCAAGACGGTCTGGCTGTCGGCCGCCGCTTCGGAGCCGCCGGGCCCCCGGGAGCTCGTGCTCTGCGTCCGCGACGAGGGCTGCGGCATCGAGCCGATCCATCTGCCCCGGCTGTTCGAGCGATTCTACCGGGTCGACAAGGCGCGGAGCCGTAACCTCGGCGGTACCGGGCTGGGGCTCTCGATCGTCAAGCACATCGTGCAGGCTCACACGGGCGCCGTGTCGGTCGATAGCGAACCGGGCGTGGGCACGACGTTCACGATCCGCCTACCACGCGGCTAGACCGCATTCGACTTACGTGTACCGCCGGCTCGGGGGCGGCAAAAGTCGCGTCGCCCGGGCGAGGATACGCCCAAGGCTCCGCGAGCGTTCGCCGACCCCCTTCGCCTACCCGCCCTCGCTTACGGAGACGACGCTCCACATAAACTGGACGCGGCTAGACCGTATCCAGTTCACGGGAGCGACGAGTTGGGAAACCGAGCCGGCGATCCACCTCACCCGAACGCGGCCTACGCCTGCGGCGGTTTGGCGTGGAAGTCGAGGATCTGCTGCCAGGCGTCTTGGGGAGTCTCGGCGTAGGTGAATAGGTCGAGGTGCCTGTCGGCGATCACACCCGAGTCGGCCAGGAACCGGAAGTCGATCACCTTCGACCAGTAATCACGGCCGTAGAGGATGATCGGCACGGGTTGCATCCGGTGAGTCTGTCGCAGGGTGAGGGTCTCGAACATTTCGTCGAGGGTGCCGAAGCCCCCGGGGAAAAGCACGACTGCCGCCGCGCGGAGAATGAAGTGAAACTTCCGCAGCGCAAAGTACTTGAACTGGAAGCAGAGTTCGGGAGTGATGAACGGGTTGGGCTGCTGCTCCGCCGGCAGTTTGATGTTGAGCCCGATCGACTTGCAGCCGACGTCGAAGGCACCCCGGTTGGCCGCCTCCATGATGCCCGGCCCGCCGCCGGTGATGATCACGAAGTCGCGCTCATCGTCGCACTGGTTATCAATCGATACGAGCCGAGCAAACGTCCGGGCGTCATCGTAGAATCGGCACATCGAGAGCAGCGTCTCCGCTCGCTCGGCCTCCCTTGCGATGGCCCGATCCGCCGGCTTCGACTCCACCGCCCGCTTCGCTTCAGAAAGCCGGCGCTCGGCCGCGGAGCGATCGATGATCTGCGTTCCGCCGAATACGATCACCGTCGACTTGATGTTGTCGGCGTGCAGGGCAATCTCGGGCTTGCCCAACTCCAGAAGCATCCGCACCCCGCGCATCTCCTCGCGGGTGAGCAGTGCCGGGTCGTCCTGAGCGAGCGAGTAGCTGGGCGATCGCAGGATCCGCTCCATGTTTTCGGCGACGAGGGCCACGTCGTCGCCGAGCACCGTGTCAGGGAGCACCTGGCAGGCCTTGCCGGGTGGGTTCACCGCGGCCCCCGTGGCATCATCACGCGTGGGCTTTTTCGCCATCGCTCCTCCAGTTCGTCCGTCGAGCCTCAATCCAGATCAACGGCTTCGCCGATGCTCGGGACATGCACATCCCAGCCCCGCCGGGCCTTGAGAAACTCCGCCATGCCGTTGGCGGCCGGCGGCTCGCCATGCACGAGAAACGTCCGCCGCGGTGCGGGCAGCGACCCAAGCCAGCGGTCGATCTCGTGACGGTCGGCGTGCCCGGAAAGGGCGTCGACCCGCCGCACGACCGCCCGCACGGGTATGTCGCGGCCATGGATCCGCAGAAACTCGGCCCCGTCGACCAGCGTGCGTCCGCGGGTGCCCTTGGCCTGGTAACCCGCCACGAGCACCGTCGTCTTTGGATCCGGGAGCCGCCGGGCGAGGTGGTGGAGGATCCGTCCGCCATTCATCATTCCGCTCGAGGCGATCACGATCCCCGCACCCTGATGGGCATTGATTGCTTTCGACTCCTCGGGCGTCTTGGCGAGATGCACGAATGGGCTGGCGAGTGACTCTGCCACGCCCTGCATCTTCGCCTCGCTGAAGTCGTGTTCGCCACCGTGCTTGCGGAACACCGCCATCGCATCGACAGCCATCGGGGAATCGACCCAGATCGGCATCTGGGGCACCCGGCCGGCAGCCATCAGCGTCCGCAGCAGGTACACCAGCTGCTGGCAGCGGCCGATCGCAAACGAAGCCACCAGCATCATTCCGCCGCGGTGGATCGCCTCGTTGGTGACCTCCTCGAGTTCGTCGAGCGGCCGGGAGGGTGTGTGGTCTCGGTCGCCGTAGGTGCTCTCGCAGACCAGGTAGTCGCAGGCCGGCGGTGAGATCGGGTCTTTGTAGAGGGGGGCATCGAAGCGACCGACGTCGCCGGAGAAGACGATCCGCACCGGCAGGCCATTCCCCTGCCGCGCCGCCTCCATCTCGATGAAGGAACTGCCGAGCATGTGGCCGGCTTCGTGAAACCGGCAGCGCACTCCCTCGGCGGGCGCGAACCATTCCTCACGGGGCACGGCCCGCACCAGCCGGAGCACTCGGTCGACATCCCGCTCCTCATACAGCGGCAACGCGGGCTTGTGCCTGGAATAGCCCTTGCGGTTGGCGTAGAAGGCGTCTTCGGCCTGACACTTCGCCGAGTCGTAGAGCAGTAGTCCGAGCAGGTCGACCGTCGCGGGTGAGGTGTAAATCGGCCCGGCAAAACCCTCCCGAGCCAGCCGCGGCAGGTAGCCGGAGTGGTCGATGTGGCCGTGCGTCAGCACGACGGCGTCGATTGAGTCGGGCCGCACGAGAAACCGATCCCAGTTTCGTTCCCGCAGGTGCTTCTCTCCCTGAAAGAGCCCGCAGTCGACCAGCACCCGCCGGCCCTCCGCCTCCACGAGGTGTCGGGAACCCGACACCACGCCCGCCGCTCCCAGAAATGTCAGTCGTGGCATGCCTGCTCCCTGTCGCCGCCTGCGGCGAACGCCTCCGGTTTCGTCACGGTCCCGCGGCCACCGGCTCGGCGTCTGCCGGCCGAGGTGTCGGCAGCGTGGCTCGTCCGGCAAGTGTTCGGCCCGCGAACGCTATCGTTCCCTCGCCGATCGCCAGCCGCTCGAGCCAGTGGCTCGTGCCGCCAGACTCGTGCGTCGAGGGAATGTAGACCACAAGCACGCTGCGGTCGTCCAGTCGTCGGACCGCCGTGACCATTCCGAGTCGATCGAACCGCCGCCGGATCTCGCCGAGAACGAGAGACTTTGGCAGCGGCAGGCTGCCGAGCCCCGCCTCCTCGACGACGATCCCCAGCTGATTCGGCTCCCGCAACTGGATCAGAACCTCCAACGTGGCCACAGCGGAGACGACGCCGGTGCCGATCCGCACGCCGGCCCGGACCCGCCGCGGCGAGAACCGCAGCCGCGGGGCCGACACCACGTCGGGCAGCATGCCGCGGTGGTTTCGTGGGAGATCGCTGGCCAGCCAGGCATTGACGTCGCCTTCGGTGAACGACGCCTCCCACGAGCCTTCGCGGATGAACGACGCATGAAGCGCCGAGATGTCGCTGACTAGCCGCCGGGAAGCCTGTTCGACCACCGGCGTGTCGGGGCCCTCCGCGGCGATTCGCTGCCGGTAAAAATCGGGAACGCGGGAGGCGGCCACGGCCGCGGCGGCAATCGCGATCACCACCACCACCAGCACGGCGAGCAGACCGCGAACCACGCCCCGCCACCGCAGGGCGGATCTGGCGGGATGGCCGGCGGCTTCGGAATCATGATCGGTTGCCGTGTGGCTCATGCCACGATTCTGGCAGGCACAAGAAAAAACAGACAGTCGGGGCCCCAGCAGCCGTGAATGGGTCGGCCGCGAAGGGGACCGCCGGGGCTGCGACGGCGCAGCCCCGGCGGTCGGACATCCAGTTTGTGATTCAGCTTGCGACGCCCAGCAGACGGGGAATCGGCAGCTCCGCCGAGTCCTCGAGCGTGACGCTCCCCAGCATCTCATCGCCGAGTTCATCGCGGAGCACCCGCACATTTGCAGGCGCCTCGATCCCGATCCGCACCTTGTCGCCGCTGACGCGGACCACCGTCACCACCACCGACTCGCCCACTCGAATCCGTTCGTTTTGCTTACGTGAAAGCACAAGCATCGCGCCCCTCCGTGTTGAATGCCTGAAATGAATCGTGCGTATTGGCTACTGGGTATAGCCGAGTAATGTACAAATGTCAACCCACCGGCCGCGGCCTTTATCCGCGAGCTCGATCGGCCGCTCCCCGCCGCTCCCCTCAGAGGCGGATCACCCAGCCGGCCCGCATCCACCGGCTCCACCGTCCGAGGCGATGGATTAGGAAAGATGTGAGACACAGGAAACATCGTCTGGTCGGGCAGAGTTTCTTGCCCATGCATGAAACTCCTCCGCGCAGGGGAGTCGTGACGGCGGCGCCTAGAGCGACCGCCGACAGCTCATGAACCAGGCGTCACCGGCCGAAGCGTTTCTGCCTCGCGATCGACGAACGTCGCTAGGTCAACAGGCTCGGCGGCCGCGACGTGATGCTTGGCATCTTCGATCCGCTCGAGGTCGCCGGCGAGCAGTCGAGGATGCACCTTGTGCACGCACCGTAGCCGCTCGGGGCGGCCGCCGAGGGCCGAGAGCCTGGGATCGATTTCCAGCATCACCTCGCTCGGGATCGCCCCGGCATCCTCAAGCCGGCGGTTCACGGCGAGCCGGGGAAACGGCGGGATCCCCCCGGGTTGCATGAGCGCCTTCAGGAGAATCGCCGTGTCGGCGAACTGGCGGTACGTGACCGCCGCCTCCGTACACGGAGCCTCCTCGTAGGCCACCGCATACTTGACGCGAGGCCCCACGAGTTCAAGCCGATCGTCGTGCTCCGTAAAGCCAGCCGTGAAGTCCGGGCCGCCGGCCCAGCGGACGAGCCGGTCGTCGTTGGTCCGCGCCCACTTGGCGAGCGACACGCTCAGCCGCTCCAGCCGGATCAGGTCGACCTGGGTCTTCACCTGTCGCGCTGGGTCGATGACGAGCACCCGTTCTCGCGCGGGATCGTGCAGCACGATCTCAGCGATCACGGCCGACTTTCCGGCCGCATCCGGCAGTTCAAGAAAATCCCACGCCACGCCCTCATGAAAGAGCGTCAGGCTGTGAGCCACGGGCTCGTCCCCTCCGTCCGCGAAAAGTTCGCTCTCCACCCGCAGTTGGCAGGGCTGCCCGTCGCCGCCGTCGCTGCGTGCTATGGCGACCCAGGAGGCGGCCATAAAGACCACCATCAACACGACAAACCTGACGACATCGAGTGCACTTGTGCGCATGCCAAACCCTCCGGGAAGCGGGGAGAGTAGCAGGCGGCGGCAAACCGCCCAAGACAGCCTGCCAGCCGGAAAACTTCCGCTTTCTGCGGGCGACCCCCCGCCCACACTCCACGCCCGCCAGGCGGCGCTGGCCGCAAACTGCTGGAAGGCTGACGGCGGCGGTCAGGCTTCTCGGCCCGGCCGAGACCCCGCCGCCTCGGGTATTCTAACGGGATGTTCCGGAAATCCCACCTGCCATCCCGACGCCTCCGCGTGGCCCTGGCCTGCCTGCTCTGCGGCGTCAGTTCGGCCGCGCTCCACGCCGCCGACGACATCCCTTGGCCACAGTGGCGCGGGCCCGACGGCCAGGGGCATGCGCCGGCCGCCCGCCACCTCCCGATCACCTGGAGCGAGACGGAGAACGTGGCCTGGAAGACTCCGCTGCCCGGCCGCGGCTGGTCGTCACCGGTCGTCGATGAACGGCACGTCTGGCTGACAACCGCCGTCGAACGGGAGGCCACCGCCGAGGAGAAGTCGCGGCGGCCCGACGAGCCCTCCGGCGGACAGCCCCGAAACATCGCCGGCGGGTTGAGCCTGCGGGCCCTGGGCGTGGACCGCGATTCAGGCCGGGTCGTTCACGACGTCGAACTGTTCACGATCGACGACCCGCAGCCGATCCACGCGCTCAACTCCTTCGCCTCGCCGTCGCCCGTGCTCGCCGGGGGGCACCTCTACTGCCACTTCGGCGACTTCGGCACGGCCTGCGTGGAGACCGCGACCGGACGGATCGCGTGGGCCAACCGCGAGCTTCGCCTCGACCACATGAACGGGCCGGGCAGCACGCCGATCGTCTGGAACGATCTCGTGATCGTGAACTGCGACGGCACCGACGTGCAGTTCGTCGCGGCACTCGACGCGGCCACAGGGCGACTCGCCTGGAAAACCCCCCGGAGCGGACCGCTCCGGGAGAATCCCGATCTCAAGAAGGCCTACTCCACGCCCCTCATCGTCCGCCAGGGAGATCAAGAGGTGCTCGTCTCGCCCGGCGCCGACTGGCTCTACGGCTACGATCCAGAAACCGGGGCCGAGCGGTGGCGGATGAGCTACGGCGAACTCGGGTTCTCCGTCATCCCGCGGCCGGTCGCGGCCCACGGCCTCGTGTTCATGAGCACGAGCTTCAACCAGCCGCGGCTGCTGGCCGTGAGGCTCGCCGCCGACGGCACCGGCGCCGAAATCGTCTGGCAGGAGACGAAGGGGGCGCCGAGCATGCCCTCGCCGCTGGTCGTGGGTGACGAGCTCATCATGGTGGGCGACAAGGGCGTCGCCACCTGCCTGGATGCGAAGACAGGCCGCCTCGTCTGGTCGCAGCGACTCGGCGGCAACTTTTCGTCGTCGCCGCTGTATGCCGACGGCCGAATCTACGTGGGCAACCGCGACGGCGACACGTTCGTGATCAGCGCCGGGCCCACCTGCCGTCTCGAGGCCACCAACCACCTCGACGGCCGGATCTTCGCGACTCCCGCCGCAGTCGGCGACGCGCTCTTTCTCCGCACCGACGAGGCCCTCTACCGGATCGCGAACGAGACCGCAGCGATGACTGATGCTCCGGTGAGCCCGTCAGTACTGCCCAGCGGGCAGCGGCCGGGCCCGCTTCGCCCAGTGGCCAGGAGGCAGGCCACCGTGAACGAGTCGACACGGAGCATGGTGATTCCTCCGCTCACTTGGTGACTGCGGGTTTGGCGAGCTTGGCCTCGATCGCGGTCACGGCCGCCCTCGCCTCCTCGGCGACGTCGGGCATGTCGACGGCCTCCTGCGCCACCGCGAGCGTGGCGGGATGCGGATAGCGGACGAGGATCTCGATGACGGCCTTCCGGTCGGCAGGATCCTGCGCGGCGGCGAGCGCCCGGCGACACATCTCGGCCCGCTCGGCCTCGGGCAGGGCGAACTGCCTGGCGATCCGCAGGTAGCCTTTCATCGCCCGCCCGCGATACGGTCCAGCCTTATCGGTCGTCGCGAGGTCGAGCAGCACGGGAGCCGCATCGGCCGTCATCCACTTGCCGAGCACCCGCGTGGCAGCGTCCTGCAGCGCGACATCACCCGACCCCGCCGCCGCTGCGACCGCCGTGAGCGCTACGCCACCACCCACGTCGGCGAGCGTCTCCACGAGCACGCCAGCCCGCGGTCCGGCCGTTTCGACCGCCTCCGCGATCCGGGCCGCGCAGGCGTCGCGGTTGGCCATCCGCACCGCGGCCTCCTTGAGCGCCGCCGCGGCCGCCGCCCCCTCGATGTCGTCCCGCGGGTCGGCCGTCTTCGCGACGAGCACGCCGAGGTCTTTCAGTTCGACGACCGAGCCAAGCGCCACCATGGCAGCCGTGCGGACCGCCGGATCGGCATGCTCCACGAACGGGAGCACCGCGCCTGCCGCCGTCGTGATCCGGCGATCACCAACGAGGCCGATCACCAACGGCAACGACCCCGCGTCGCTGCCGGCGAGCCGTGCCACGATCACCTCGTTGACGCCGTCGGCCGGCATGGTCGCGATCGCCTGGCGAACCGTCGTAAGCACGGCCGGCCCAGCTCCGGCCGCGATCTCCAGCAGCCCCGCCGCGGCCGATGCACCACCGCAGCGGCCGATGGCGCGGATCGCCGCCAGTCGCACGGCCGCGTCATCGCCGCGGGCCGCCGCGAGGATCGTTTTCTGCACGGCCGCACTCGCGCCCGTGGCGTTTCGGTCGGCAAGTAGATCGATCAGGAGCGGCCGACGCCCACGCCCCGCGTCCGATGCGGCCGATGACGTGAACGCCGCGAGCAGCGCACGGTCGACTTCGGAGGCGAGGGCTGGGTCTCGGTCGGGGCCTACCGCCAGCTCGCGGGCCGTGAACAGGCCCATGTTGAAGAGCCGCTGCGGCGCCGACTTCAGAAGATCCACGAGCAGCGGGATGCCGTCCCGTCCCTGCGCGACGATCGCCGCCCGCGTGGCCTCCGCCCGCCGCTGCTCCGAGACCTCCGCGGCACGCACGGCCTGAAAAAGG
>QWQL01000175.1 GCA_003670825.1 Planctomycetota bacterium | reverse complement strand
CGCCGCGATCCGGACCCGCGAGGGCGCTGCCACGCCAAGCCAGGGCGCCACGAGACGCGCGGCCGACACCACCAGACTCTTCGGAGCCGCGAGTTCATAGATGCCCGCCGCGACCACGAAAGCCGCCAGCACATAGGCCAGCCGCAGCGCCGGCGTGCGGTCGATGGCGCCGTCGCCCGACATGCCGGAGAGCTGCTTGGCGGCCCGGCGCCTCAACGACTTCACCACCAGCGGCGTCGTCTCGTCAGCATGCGCCCGGGCGAGCACCGCGTTGACCACGTCGTTGTGAAGATCGGGATGCTCCTGCTCGAGGACCCGCGCGGCATAGACGAGATTCACGCGATACCGCATCAGCGGCAGGACCCAGCGAACCGCGGCGGCGGCAAGCAGGGCGAGGCCGAAGGCCAGCCACGACCAGCGTGCCCAGGTCGGTAGGCCTCCCCGCACGAGCCAGTGCTCGGCCACGATCCCCACGGCCAACCAGAGCATGGCCCCCACGCCGACCGCGAGCAGGAACGTGGTCAGGGCCACGCCCTTGAAGTCGGCAGCCGCGGCGGCGAGCCGCTTGGCAAGATACCGCTCCGACTTCGATTCCCCGCCGGCGTCGGGAGTCCAGGCCGCCACGGCCAGCGGGTCGGTCGCGCTCTTGGAAACTGTGGCCATCGGGCAACTCCACCGCGCGGGCGAACCGGAGGCATCGGCGGCGAAGCTGCCTCCGGCGACCCAGCCCGATTATATCGGCCTCGACCGGTGGCCACCTCCGGAAAACAGGCCGGACTTGGCACGGCGCGCAGGCCTTGGCGACGATGGGTCGCCTGCGGCACCGGCCGCCGTGCCGCCGGAACCGCCACGCGGGAAAAAGAATCTGGAAATGCTGCCTGACGCGGAAACCTTCAAGCGGCTCGTCGACGGCTCGGTCCGCGGGCCGGGCCCCGCGGCGGCGCGGCTGGCGCTGGCCGCCATCAGCCTTCCCTACGGCCTGGCCGTCGCCGCCCGCAACGCCGCCTACGACGCGGGCCTCCTCCCCACGGCCACGGCGGCCGTGCCCGTGATCTCGGTCGGCAACCTCACGCTCGGCGGGACAGGCAAGACGCCGCTCGTCGCCTGGGTGGCGCGGATCCTCGCCGACCGCGGCCTGCGGCCGGCGATCGTGAGCCGCGGCTACGCCGCGCGGCCCGGCGAGCAGAGCGACGAGGCCGCCGAACTCGGCGTCGTCATCCCGGGCATTCGGCACGTCGCCGACCGCGACCGGGCTGCCGGCAGCCGCACCGCCGTTGCCGGAGGCGCCAACGTCGTCGTGCTCGACGACGGCTTCCAGCATCGCCGGCTGCGCCGCGACCTCGACATCGTTGCCGTCGATGCCACCGACCCGTTCGGCTGCGGGCATCTCTTCCCCAGGGGCCTCCTCCGCGAACCGCTCCGCGGCCTCGCTCGCGGACACGCCGTAGTGCTGACGCGGGCCTCCGCGGTCGATGCCGCCGCCCGCGCCGCGATCCGCCGTGGCCTCGAGGACGCCTGCGGCGGCCGGCTGCCCGGCGGCTGGATGGAGGCGGAGCATCGCCCGGTCGGGCTGCGGTTCGCCGACGGCTCGACCAGCCCGTTGGCGATGCTGCGCCAGCGGCGGGTGGTCGCGTTCGCTGGGATCGGCAATCCGGCGGCCTTTCGCCGCACGCTCGCGTCGGCGGCCGCCGACGTCGCGGAGTTTTTCCCCTTCCCCGATCACCATGCCTACTCGGCCGCCGATCTCGAGCGGCTCGCAGCACGCGTGGCGGCGACGCGCGCCGAGCTGGCCGTGACCACGCTCAAAGACCTAGTGAAGATCCAGACGATGCGGCTGGGCGACGTGCCGCTGGCGGCCGTCGAGATCGCGATGCAGCCGCTGGCGGGGGGCGACGAGGTGGCCGCCCTGATCGCCGCGGCGGTGGGGCCGGCGGCCGAGGGGAGTGTGGCGTCGTGACCACATCCATCGACGTCTCCATGCTGGTCACCACGTTCCGCCGGCCGCGGCATCTCGCCCTCGTGCTCGAGTCACTCGCGCTGCAGCAGTGCGCTCACACCACGCTGGAGGTGATCGTGTCGGACGATGGGTCGAACGACGAGACGGCCGAGCTCGTGCGCCGCTTCGCCGCGACGGCCGCGTTTCCCGTGCGGTTTACGAGCCAGCCGCACGACGGCTTCCGCCTGGCCCGGGTCCGTAATGAGGCGGCGCGGATCTCCCGCGGCCGCTACCTCATGTTTCTCGACGGCGACTGCATGGTGCCGCGACACCACGTGGCGGCCCACGTCGCCCGGCGCCGACTCGGCACCGCGCTGCTGGGCTACTGCGGGCTGCTCACCGAGTCGGCGAGCCGCCTGCTCGTGCCGGAGAACCTGGCCGCAACCGATCTTGCCGCTCTCGTGCCCGAATCCCAGCGGCGAAGCCTTGCCCGCCGCCGTCTCAAGGCACGGTGGCACGCCGCCATCCGGCATCCCACCAAGCCCCGCCTCGCCGGCGGCGACTTCGGCGTCTGGCGGGACGACTTCGTTCGTGTCAACGGTTTCGACGAGCGGTTCGTCGGCTGGGGCCAGGAAGACGACGACCTGGGGCTCCGGCTCCGCGCCGCCGGCGTCAGGCTCGAGACGATCCTCGACCGCACCTGCTCGCTGCACGTCTGGCACGAGACCGATCCCACCGCAACGAGCCGCTGGAAAGACGGCGCGAACGTCGGCTACTTCGGCCGCCGAGGCCGGCTCACCGCCTGCCGCCGAGGGCTCGTCGCACGCCCAGCCTCCGCGCTCACCTGGGGACTCCCCTTCGATCTCGCCGCAAGCCCTCTGGGTCGTGCCCTTGCCTCGCATCTCCAGGCCGCGCGGTCCGCGGGGTCCGGCGAGCCCTGCGACATCGATCTCGTGGTCCGCCCGGGCAAGGCAACGTTTTCACGGCCTGCCGAATGCCGGCTGGCGATCGTTACGAATGACTACCTGCCCGACGCGATGCTCGTCGCCACGGCCGACCAGATCGTGACTGTCACCGAGATCGATGAACCAGCGCTCGTCGCCGCGCTCGCGGCCGCAGGCTGAGTGTGACGCTGTCGCCCGAGACTGGCGGCCCCACAGGAAACGCCCGGGAGAGCTCTGGCGAGCTCCCGGGTTTCGCACCCAGAAACTACTTCCGCTTCTCGTTATGCAGCGTGTGCTTCCGCAACCGCGGGGAGTACTTCTTAACCTTGAGTTTCTCCCCACCGGTCTTGCGGCGGAGCGTGTAGTTCATGTCCCCGGTCTCTGCGCAGACCAGATGAACGACTTCCAGCTTCCTCTTACCCTTCGCCATGATCTGTTGTCTGCGGGATCCGCAGTCCTTCCTGTCGCCGTCGAGTGGGTGCCTACGCGGCCGCGGGGAGGGCGGCCGGCATCCCGCGATCGCCACCGGCACACGGCGTCGTCGCGAGCCCCACACACTACCTGCCTAGGCCGCTCAAGGCCAGCGGGCGCGGCGGCGCGGGGCGTTCCTCGGGGGAACCGGCCGGGAAAACCCCACGGAATTACCAGCGAGGCCGCGCTACCCCGCGTCTGCCACTGCGGGTCTGCGCGCGGGGGTTGCTTCGGGTGATCCCACTCAGAACGACCGTACGATATAGTCCAGGAAGAGGCGAACAGTCGTGCTCGTACGCCCAGACGCAGCGGATGCGTTGGCGAGGGAAGTCGTCGATGGCCAGTCAGATCGATCCTGTTCCGGTGCCGACGTCGGGTCGTCCGGCGGCTGGCTCGGCGTCTCAGCAGCCCACGCCACCCGAGCCGTCCGCGCCCGCGCCGCAAAAGCCGGCCGCGCCGCCGAAGCCGCCCGCGTTGCCGGCCCCATCCGCGGCGCCGAAGTCTCCCCGCCAAACCATCCCAGCCGCGGCCGCATCCGACGAGACGGGCACCGAGCAGGAGTCGGCGTTCTTGTCGAGCACGGCCGTACGGCAGGCACCGGCCTGGGCGATCAGCATGCTCGTCCACGTGGTGGTGCTGCTCAGCATGGCCCTGATCGTGAGTTCGCCGCCCCCGAAGCAGGTTGCCCGCATCATCACGTCGAGCGACTCGGAGGTCGAGGATGAGTTCACCGAGTTCGAGGAAGACCTCCCCGACCAACCGCAGGTCGACAGCGCCGATCCGACCGCGGATCTCACCGTCACCACCGAGGTGGCGGTGACGCCGGTGGAGGTCGTGTCCGACGCGAACGATCTCGATGCAGCGCCGCTGGCGGTGGAGTTTACCGACTTCGGCACCGAGACGGCTCCAGCCTCCGACATGATGGCAACCATGGGCGCCGTTGGCGGCACGGCGGGCGGCCTCGGCGGCCGCGCGCAGGCTGGCAAACTCGCGGCGGCGAGCGGCGGCGGCGGCGACACCGAACAGGCCGTCGACCGCTCGCTCAAGTGGATCGTGTCCCACCAGATGCCGGATGGCGGCTGGTCATTCGACATGAAGGAGTGCCCGAGTTGCGGCGGCAAGTGCTCCGGGTCGGGCAGCAGTCGGGCGAAGGACCGCACCGGCGCCACGGCGCTGGCGCTGCTTCCGTTTCTCGGCCGCGGCTACACCCATCGCGAAGGCCCCTACAAGGCCGAGATCGAACGTGGCATCGCGTTTCTCGCGCAGCGAGCCGTCGCGGGTAAGGGCCGGGCCTACGACGGCAACGGCAATCTCTATTCGCAGGGGCTTGCCGGTATCGCCCTCTCGGAATGCTATGCGATGTCACAAGACAACCGGCTGGCGGCCCCGGCACAGTTGTCGCTCAACTTCATCATGCAGTCCCAGGATCCCGTGGGCGGTGGCTGGCGATACACGCCCCGTCAGCCGGGCGACACGTCGGCGGTCGGTTGGCAGATCATGGCCCTCAAGAGTGGCAACATGGCCCACCTGCAGGTCAACCCGCTGACGGTCAAGAAGGCGGTCGACTTCCTCAACTCGGTCGAGTCCGAAAACGGTGCCCGCTACGGCTACACCGACGCATCGACGCCGAAGGCGGGCCGCACCGCCGTGGGCCTGCTCTGCCGGATGTATCTCGGCTGGAAGAAGGACAACCCCGCGCTCCAAAATGGGGTCGACTTCCTTGCGAAACGAGGCCCCACAGACGACCTGTATTACGACTACTACGCCACGCAGATCATGCACCACATGGAGGGCGATGTCTGGATCTCGTGGAACAAGCGGATGAAGGAGATGCTGCTCAAGGCCCAGGCCACCAAGGACCATGAGGCAGGCAGTTGGCACGAGGGCTTCGATCGGGGCCACGCCGCCGAGTCCGCCGGGCGGCTCTACTCCACCTCGCTGGCGACGATGATTCTCGAGGTCTACTACCGTCACCTCCCGATCTACCGCACGCAGATGGTGGACGAGGAGTTTCAGGAGTAGCGCCTGTCATCCTGACGCGATAGAGCGCATTCGACTTACGTGGTTCGCCGGCTCGGGGGCGGCAAAAGTCGCGTCGCCGGGCGAGGATACGCCCAAGGCTCCGCGAGCGTTCGCCGACCCCCTTCGCCTACCCGTCCTCGCCTACGTAGACGACGCTCCACATAAACTGGATGCGCTCTAGGCAGGCCTGTGGGCCCAACTCCGGCTGCGGGGGCCCACGCTCGCCATCCTCACGCGATAGGCAGGCTGGTGGGCCCAACTCCGGCGAAGGGACGGCATGAGTTGTCTCGCTGGGGCTGCGGCAGCCCCACGCTCGCCATCCTCACGCCGATCCCTTCGCCTGCCTGGTAACTCTCGGGGAGCCGGGAATCGGCGGAGGTCGACGAGCGTCGGCGTATCCTCGCCTCGCGAAGGAGGCCTCTGCCGTTCCCGGCGGCCGTGCCCAATCCCAGCACTCATCCCCAGGCGACTTGAGCGGCCGTGCCCGCACTGCCGATGATTCCCTCAGGGGATCGCGGTGCGCGCCACAGGAGGTCGGCAACGCCCTCCCACTCGACGCCACCGGCAAGGTCGGCGCGATCCCCGGGGAGCAGTCGCGATGGATGACGGCGAAACAACGCCGAGTCGAATCGAACGGCTGATCGGCCATCCTGCCGTGCGGTCGACCTACGCCAGCCTCGTCACGCACGTGGTCGTCCTGATCGGCCTCGCCCTGCTGATGATTCCCGGCCGGGCGACCGTGCGGCCGCAGCCGATCGTGATCGCGTTGGCCGATGCGCTGGCGGACGACGTCCTTCCCGGATCGGCGGGCGGCGGGACCGAGATCGTGGCGCTGTTGGCCGAGGAACCCGCGGAGGAAGCGCCGGCGATCGTGGCGGTCGACCCACCTGTCGAGCCACTCGTCGTGCCGATCATGGTCGCGGCCCCCGACGACGCGAGTGCCGTGGCTGCCGCCGTTGCGTCAGCTCCCGATCAAGCCGTGCCCGCCCGCAACGCCTCGCTCTCGGCGAACCGCGACGGCCCTCAGGCAGCACGGCCCACGCTGTACGAGGGCCGCACAGGTTTGGCCCGGGGCCGGGGCGTGGCGGAACGCGGCGGCTCGAAGGCGAGCGAGGAGGCCGTGGAACGCGGGCTCGCCTGGCTTGCGCGGCACCAGGCGATCGACGGCTCGTGGCGGTTCGATCTATCGGGCTGCCGCTGCGACGGCGGCTGCCGCGACCCGGGCACCGTGTCGAGCACGACGGCCTCCACCGGTATCGCCCTGCTGCCCTTTCTCGGCGCCGGGCACACCCATGTGGCCGGCGACTACCGCGAAACGGTGACCCGCGGACTGTACTACCTCATGAGCCGCCTGCAGGCCACGCCCCGCGGCGGCGACCTGAGCGAGGGCACGATGTACGGACATGGCGTGGCCACACTCGCGCTTGCCGAGGCACTGGGCATGACCCGCGACGACGTGCTCGCCCGCCCCGTCCGCGATGCGATGCGGTTCATCGAGCGTGCACAAGACACGCACAGCGGCGGATGGCGATATCTTCCCGGTCAGCCGGGCGACACCACCGTGACGGCCTGGCAACTGGCGGCCCTGCGGAGCGCCGGCCTGGCGGGGATCGCAGTGCCATCGCCGACGATGGAGGGCATCTCGCGGTTTCTCGACCGCGTGCAGACCCGCCGCGGCGAGGCCTATGGCTACCAGTCGCCCCAGGCCCGCCCCTGCACGTCGGCGATCGGCCTGCTCTGCCGGCTCTACACCGGCTGGCCGGAGGAGGCGACGATTGATCGCGGGCTGACGGCGCTCGCCAAGGGGGGCCCTGATCCCGACGCGATCTACCTCAACTTTTACCTGTCGCAGGCATTGATGCAGCGGGATCATCCGCTGTGGTCGAAATGGAATGTCCGCAACCGCGACCAGCTCGTCGCCCGCCAGGCCTTCCGCGGCCACGAGGCGGGCAGCTGGTTCCTCGCCGATCACGACACCGCCCCCGGCGGCCGGCTGGCCCACACGGCCCTCGCGGTGCTGACCCTCGAGGTCTATTACCGACTGCTGCCGATCTATGGCCCCGACGCCGTACGAGGGGCCCCGACGCCGTAGCGGGGGGCTGGTAGGCCGGTTTCTTCGGCGGCATATACTCCAGCTGAGCTCTCAACCAGGTTACGTGTAGCGTCGTCTACGGAAGCAAGGGCGGGTAGGCGAAGGGGGTCGGCGAACGCTCGAGGAGCCTTGGGCGTATCCTCGCCCGGCGACGAGACTTTTGCCGCCCCCGAGCCGGCGAACCACGTAAGTCGAGTGCGCTCTTAGGAGTCTTGCTCATGCGGCCGGTCACGTATTCTTGGATGGCAGTGGTGATCGGCGTGTGCTGCGCTGCAATTGGCTGGCTGGGAATCGCGGGGTGGATCGCGGTCGCCGTGGTGGTCGCGAGTGTGGCGATGCACGTTGCCGGCAACGCGCTGGGCACGCAACTGCGGGAATCGGCCGACCGCGACCTGTCGCGATTCCGCCGTCGGGAGTCTGCTCCGCAGGTGGTGCCTAGGCCCCGGCCCACGAGACTCCAGCAGCGGCAGAGTTTGGGCCGTCTCGTGCCCGTGTCGGCCGGCATCGGCGCCGTCTGCGGTGGTGGCATCGGAGCGACAGCGCTGGCGACCCTGACCTCGAGCAGCGTTGCCGGCGCGACGCTGGGCGGCGTCTCGTCGGCGGTGATCGGCGGGCTCCTGGGCTTTCTGGGAGCCAGCTTTGTCGAGATCATCCGCGTGAGCCTCCGCGACGCCATCGCGGCCGAACGGGCCTCGGCGACGGCCGACCGCTGACCGCGATCCGCGGTGGAATGCCGGGGCAGGCCGTGGTACAACCGTCGACCACGACGAGTTGATCCCACCCCCCGGCCAGGAGTCTCCCATGACCAAACCCCACCGCCGCCTGAAGAAGGCCAACCACGGGGCGCGTCCCGCCAACAGCAAAGCCCGCAAAGCGAAGCGCAAGCACATCCGCACCTGAACCTCGACGCCCGCCCAGAGCAGCCTGAGGATTTGGCCGCATGGCTCCTCGCGACTTCATCATCCATCCAAGCGACTACGACCTCGAGCGGGTCGTGGCCGATATCCACGAGATTCGCCGCTGGAACAAGCAGCGGTTTGAGATGGAGCAGTTGACCGCGATCGTCCACGAAGACCTGTCGCGGGGCCTCTGCGTGGGCTACAAGGATCTTGGGCCCGATGAGTTCTGGATCCGCGGCCATTTTCCCGGCGTGCCCCTCATGCCAGGCGTGCTGATGTGCGAGGCGGCGGCCCAACTCTCGAGCTACTTCTCGACCCGATACAACCTCCTCGACGCCGCGGTGGTCGGCTTCGGCGGACTGGAGGAGGTGCGGTTTCGGGAGCCCGTGCGGCCCGGCAACCGGCTCGTGATTGCCGTCGAGCGCGTGAGGGTTCGCCCCAAGGCGATGATCGTCTGCCGGTTTCAGGGGCTCGTCCGCGAGAGCATCGTCGTCGACGGTGTCATCAAGGGTGTGCCGCTCCCAATCGATGCGCTCGCTTCGGCCGACAAAGCCGCGATGTGACCGGAGCTCGAGGCTCGATCGCGACCTGCCGACACTCCTCACCATTCGCTTCCGGTCTCTGGCCCGCTCCCTGCCCTGTGGCGACCTTCGCATGCCCCGTCGTCCTCCGCGGAAACCCAATCCAGCGCTCGATCTGTCGCGGCACCTGATTCCCCTCGGCTCACTTCCCGTGCCCTGCGATCCGCGGCCGCTCTTCGCTCGAGACGCTCCGATCGAACTGGAAGTGGGTAGCGGCAAGGGGCTGTTTCTGGCCACGGCGTCGGCCCGAGAACCCGGCCGCAACTTCCTCGGCGCGGAGATCGCGACCGGCTACGCCCGGATGTGCGCGGCCAAACTCGCCGCCGCCGAGACGACCAATGCCCGGATCATTGCCGGCGACGCCACCTTCCTGGTGCGAAGCATGCTGCCCGACGCCTGCCTGGGGGGCATGCACGTCTATTTCCCCGATCCCTGGTGGAAGGCCCGCCACCGCAAGCGCCGCGTGCTCTCGGAGCTGTTCCTGCGGCACGCCGGCCGCGTGCTACCCGCCGGCGCGACGCTCCACGTCTGGACCGACGTGGAAGAGTATTTCCGCGAGTCGATGGCCTTCGCCCAGGCCACGGGGCTGTTCGCCGATCCGCGCGAGGAGCAGGTGTCGGCTGCCGAGCATGACCTCGACTACCGCACCCACTTCGAACGGCGGACGAGGCTCGCCCACGAACCCGTCTGGCGGGCCGCGCTCGACCGCACCGAGCGGCCCGCCGACTGCGAACGCCTGGTGCCCCCTGAGCCCCCGAGCCCCTGAGCCCCTGACTCCGCTACCGCGACGCCTCGTACGTCCGGCCGACGTTGCCGCACGTCGCGGCCGCGAGGGCGATCTGGTGAAGCCGCTCCCCCGCGGGTGTCGGATACCGGCCGGTGAGGCAGGCCTGGCAGAGGTCGCCGGCATCGAAGCCGATCGACCGTGCCACCGCCTCAACGGGCAGGTAGCGAAGCGAATCGGCTCCCAGCCGGGCTGCCATCGCGGCCTGGGCCGTCTCCGTGAGCACGCCGTCGGGCACGAACTCGGGGGCAAACAGTTCGTCGATCGTCGACATGTCGATCCCGTAGAAACACGGGGCGATGATCGGCGGGCAGGCGACCCGCACGTGAATCTCGCGGGCCAGCCCCAGCGACCGCATGCGTCCGAGCAGCGACTTCATCGTGGTGCTGCGGACGATCGAATCCTCGACGAGGATCACCCGACGACCCTCGAGAACTTCGCGGAGCGGCGTGTACTTCGTCTCCACCTTCTGCCGGCGGTTGGCGGCGCCGTCGATGAACGTGCGGCCGCTGTAGCGGTTGCGGATCAGCCCTTCGACGCAGGGAATCGAGAGCCGGTAGGCCATCGCGTCGGCGGCGGCCTTGCTCGTATCGGGGACGGGAACGACGACGGTATCGTCATCGATCAGCACCGTCTCCAACAGGGCCAACTCCTCCCCCAGCCGCTTCCGCGAGAGATAGACGCTCCGCTCGTCCATCGTGCTGGCGACGTTGGCAAAGTAGACCCACTCAAAAAAGCAGTGCGCCTTCCGCGGTGATTCGGCAAACCGCTCGATCCGCACACTCGCGCCATCGACGATCAGGGCCGTCCCCGGCTCGAGCGATCGAATCGACTCGGTGGGAAAGCCGATGTTCAGTAGGGCCACGCTCTCGCTCGCGGCCGCCACCAGTGGCCCGACGCGGGCATACTCCATCGGGCGGATGCCCAGCGGATCCCGGGCGACGATCAGCCGGCCGCAGGCGTCGAGAATCGCGAGGTTCCACGCCCCGTCAAACCGCGCGGAGATCGCCGCCAATAGTTCGATGGGATCGGGATCGGCGTCACCCGAAATCTCCTTGCCGATCGCGTGCATGATCACTTCGGTATCGTTGTCGCGGGCCAGGTGATTGTCGTCGGTGGCGAGGATCTCGGCCCGCAGTTCGGGATAGTTGGCGAGTTGGCCGTTGAATCCGAAGGCAAACCACTTCCGCTTCTGGATGTGGGGGCGTTCGAGCGGCTGGGCGTAGCCGCGGTCTTCCGCCCCGCAGGTGGCGTAGCGGACATGGCCGATCGCGGCCCGGCCGGCGTGCAGTTCCATCACGCTCTCATACTTTCCCCGATGGTTCATCCGAAACACTTCGCTGACGCTCCCGACCTCCTTGTAGGTTGCCAGTAGCTGGCTGCGGCCAGGGTTCCAGGCCGTCATTCCGGCCGAGAGCTGGCCGCGGTTTTGGATGTCGAGGAGCATTCGGGGCATCAGCCGCGACACCTCGTCAGGCCCCTGATCGGGGCACAGCGGGCTGACCTCCTCGCCAACGAGGTGATAGATCGCGGCCAGCCCGCACTCGTGCTGCAACTCACTCATCGGCAGATGGCCTCGCTGGAACGGGCACGACGGCCCGAGCGGCCATCATAGGGATCACGACGTCGCCGCCTCAACCGTCGGGCACGGCTCTCGGGATTCCCGCTGAGCCGCCAACTGCAGCCGGGTGGCCTCGCGTGCCGCCACGAGGGTACGATACGCAGGCTCAGCGTCACCGCCGGTGGCGGTCACCCACCTGCCGCGTTGCCCATG
>QWQL01000204.1 GCA_003670825.1 Planctomycetota bacterium | reverse complement strand
GCCTAAATCATGGGCTTGCGTGCCAATTTTTTGACGCGGCTCCGTCGGCCGCGTAGTCTCGACTTACTCGGTGACATCATCATTCCGCGCACGTCCGGTCTGCCGGGTTCGGCGCGCGATCTCCCTTCAGGCTCTGGCACTCGATGACACGTCACTCAATCTCACGCCAGCGATCGAGCCCAGGTCGCACCGCCCGCCGCGCCGGCGGCCACAGGATGGGCGTGGAGCGACTCGAGGCTCGGGTCAATCTGGCCAGCGCGTCGCTCGTGCCGGCGACGATGCCAAGTGTCGGAGATGGGGAGGCTCCGGCGGTGCTCGCGGCGGCTGCCGCGTCGAGTGCCCGGCAGGTGGCCGAACTGACGACGTCGTCGGCTGCCGTCGTCGCCCGCCTCTCGGCCGCGAATGGTGTTTGGTCCACGGCGGTCGAGGTCGCCGTGCCCGCGCTCCCCGAGGGCACGGCGCTCCGGCTCCGGGCCGCGGACGGTCTCACGTATTGGAATGGCACGCAGCCGGTGGCGTTCAGTCCGGCGCCATCGACCGTACGGGTCGAGCTCACGGTCGGCGGGCAGACGGTGGCCGTCCGTGCCGGTCAGGTGCAGCCGGTCGGCAGTCGGGCGGTTACGCTCGCGTCGGCGGCGACAAACCGCGTCGCGGCGACGATGCGCGTCGACGGGAAGCCCGGCGCTGCGGCACCGGCGGGGTGGTATGCCGTGCCTGCGAAGGTCGTCGCCCCGAACGGCGGCCCCTCGACCCCGGTCACGCTGCTGTTTTCGATCGGGACGGTGCCGGCTGGCAGCCGGGCCGTGGCAGTTCGGGCCGTGGGCAGCGTCGGGGCCACTCCTGCAGCGGTCTCGGTGGGCGTGACGCTCGCCGCGCCCGTCGTGCCGCCCCCCGCGCTTCCCGCTCCGGCGCCGCAGCCGTTGGCCCCGGCCGTCGCGCCGGTCGCGGCGGGCGGCATCGTCGAGGTGTCGAGCGACATCACCGACAACACGACCTTTCGTTCGGGTGCGATCTACGTGATCACCGCCGAGGTGCACGTGCTGGCGGGGAAGACGCTGACCATCGAGGACGGCGTCGAGGTGCGGATCCGTAATGGCACAGGGCGCTTTCGGCTGCTGACTGCCCGAGCCCTGATCTTCAACTCGGGGTCGTCTCTGAAGGCCACGAACGTCGTCTTCCGGGCGGCGAATGACCTGAACGAACCTGTGGATGAGGCCAACAACGGGGGCGTGTTCTTCTGCGGCGGCACGCGTACGGCGAGCAAAGACAACGTGTCGTCCCTGAATCTCAGGCGGCAGACGATCGGCTGGTCGTTCGTCGCCGACAGCATCACGACCCACTATCTGGGCAGGAGTGATCCGCGAGGTGGCGACGGCGATGGCAACGCCCGTGACGACATCGACGCCGTGTCGGTGATCGGCGCGGTGTTCGATGAATGGAAGATCAAGGCGGTGACCGTCAATCACTCCGGCGACGACGGCTTCGACCTCACCAACTCGAGCATCACGATGGATTTTGTGCGCGTCTTCAATCCCTACGAGGACGGCGTCAATCTCTCGACGAGTCTGCTGCAGATCCGCCCCCTGGGTCGGCTCGAAGTGGACATGACCGACAGCACGGCCCGGGATCGTGAGATCTTCGATTTCGAGGTCGACACCGGCCCGGCCCAAATCGTGATCTACCCAAACGCGTATGTCGACATCCGTGGCTACTGGGACAACAGCCCGGGTGACCTCCGGATCGACGTGAAGTCGAAGGACATGCCTCGGCCATCCCTCTTGACCCGCGAGTGGTATGTCTTCAACGGCCCGCTTGCGAATGGACAGGCATCGATCTTTTCGATTCCATGACTCCTCGCGGCCGGGCGACCGGCCGCCACCTCCATCCATCCCTGATTCATCGCACCCGTCATCGCCCCTTGAAAGGGATTCTCATGCGACCCACGACGCTCTTCCCGGTCTTCGCCCGCTCGTCTCGCCGCACCGCCACCCGCCCCACGCGGCGTGGCCGGCTCGCGTCCGCGGAGCGGCTCGAGCCGCGGCTCAATCTCGCGGCCACGATCGTCGATCTGGCGGCGCCACGCGAGGCCTCCGGTGGCTACCCCGCCTACGACCAGTTTCCGATTCCCCAGGGCGCTGCGCTCGTCGATGTGTGTGACGCGGGGCGGTACGTGCTGTTCTCCAGCATCGATACCAACGTGATCGCGGGCCAGCAGACGATCCCCTCGCTCAACCCCGACCTGTTCTGGCTCGATACGGAGACGGGGAAGACTCGGCTCGTGACCCACCGGGCGGGGAGCGAGCTGCAGTCGGCCGGCTACGCCGGGCTCGAGAGCTCCACGTACACGCCGGGGCTGGGCCTGTGGCCGATGTTTCAGCCCCTCACGGCAGACCTCAGCGGCGACGGCCAGAGCGTGGTCTTCGACTCGATCATCACGGCCAACGAATACGACGCCGCCGTGCCGGTGGCCAACGATCAGGCGACCTATCGTCCGCCCCAGAGTGGGGCCTCGACGCAGGCCTGGCAGAACTACCAGATGGGCACGGTCGACGTGTTTGTCTGGCGGGCGCTGGCCGCCGATCCCGCCAACAACATCTCGCTCGTCAGCCGCTTGAATGCGGAGGGCCAGCAGCAGGCCGTCACGCTCGTACCGTTCGGCGTGCCCACGCCGATCGTGGGCCAGCCGATGGCCGCGGGCGTCTTCGCCCAGGAATTTCTTCCCTTGTTTGATCCCCAGTTCACCACCTTCAACCAGCAGGAAGCGATCGAGTCGCTGACGCTCAACAAGGGCATCACCGACGCCGGCACGCGGGTGCTCTACGACAGCTGGGTGCCGGCCGGCTGGATCGACACCGTGAACCCGAGCATCCGCGATCAGCAGGACACGACGGGCGGTTTCAGCAACGGCAGCGAATGGACGCTCGACTGCTTCGTCGCCAGCACGACCGGCTTCGGCGGCGGCGGTAGCGTGGGCGAGTGGTCGACGCGGACGGTGAGCGTCACCAACGAAGCCACACCCACGGCTCTCGGCTACTCCGAGGGGCCCGTTCCCGGAATGCAACTGGCCGAGCTGTTCGAGCCGCTCTTCAGCCAGATCAGCGGGGAGGGCAACCGCGTGGTCTACAGCACGCGGCGGACGTCGACCGACATCGTGGCGGGCACGACCGACACCGACTTCTCGCTGGACGTGTTCACCAATGATGTCGACTCGGGCACGAATCTGCTCGTGAGCCGGACCTGGAACGACGCCACGAAGGCGGCGGGCTTCGCTCAGCCCGACTTTTTCAGCGGCGGGACGGATCCGTTCATCGAAGGTCCGCCACCGACGGAGTTCTGGGACTCGCAGAATCACTCCATCAGCAACGACGGCCGCACCATCGCGTTCACCTCGTCGGCCGGAAATCTGGTCGCGACCTGGAAGGATGTGACTGCCGACATCGCCCCGATCTCGCTCGTCGGGGGCAGCGGCGGCCTGAACTGGGTGACCTACCAGGCCAACCCTCTCGACATCTACGGCTTCCAGTTCACCTCGGCCGCATCGACCGACTCGACCGGGCAGGCCGCGCTCATCAACTCGCCTGACGGCAATGCCAACACGAACAGGATCGCCACCTTCGCCGGCATGTCGGCCGACGGATCGACGTTCCTGTTCGACACCGTCGCCAACAACTTCTATCAGCCTGGCTTCACGGCACCCTATCCCTTCACGCAGAATCCGCCGCAGGTGCCGCTGCCGCTCAACTTCCTCCTCGGCGGCTTCTCGAACCTGTGGGTTCGGAAGATCAACTGGGCCACCGCGGCCGCGGGCACGACATCGCTCGTCTCCGTCGGCTTTTCCGTCGACGCCAAGGGCAAGCCGGACGTCACGGGCAAGCCCAATGCCTCGGGCAACAAGGCTACGCTCGGCTCGCCCACTCCTGCCGGCGCCCGCGACGTGCTCAACACGATCAGCGACAAGGGCCGCTTCGTGATGTTCTCGAGCACGGCCAACAACCTCGTGCAGGGCGTGTATGACCGGGTATTCAAAGGAGGCGTGTTCGTTCGCGACCTTCAGACCGGTCGCACGACGCTGCTCACGAGCACCGCCACCGGCAACGTGCCCTCAGCCGGTGTGTTCGTGAACTCGGCGCTCGCGACTGCCGAAGACGGTACCGCCCGCTTCTCCTCGTACGTGGACGGGACTGGCGGCGGCGACATGCAGACGCGGTTCCGCACCGAGGAAGTCGCGCCGATACCGACGAGCCACGTCTACCGGATCGAATACCCGGCCGTATCGCAGGCGGCATCGGCGACCAATCCGGCGATCTTCACGGTGGCCGGCGTGAACCAGGACCAGAACGTGACCACGCGGCCGGTGCTCGAGTTCCGCGACCCGGATGCGCCGGTGACTCCGAGCGTGAAGACGTCTCCCGGCCAACTCCTGCCGAACTATTACGGCGAGTGGCGGACGGCGACGGGCGACATCAACGCCGACGGGGTCGTCGACTACATCTACGGGGCCGGCCAGGGCGGGGGGGACACGGTGATCGTGATCAGCGGCGCCACCAACTCCGTGATCTGGCAGGTGGCGGGGATGTTTCCGCTCGTGGCGGGCGCGACTGGTCCGGCCGCTCGGCCGGGCGTGTTCGTGGCCACGGCCGACGTCAACAGCGACGGGTTCGCCGACGTGATCGTGGGCTCGGCCGGACAGCGGCAGACGCGGGTGAAGATCTACGAGGGCCGCCGGGGTCAGATGATACGGGCCTTCTCGCCGTTCGGAACGTCGTCGACGGTGGGCGTGCGTGTCGCCGGTGGCGACGTCGATGGTGACGGCTACGGTGACGCGGTCGTGGGCCGCGGTGTCGGTGGGTCGCCGCTGGTCGAGGTCTACAGCGGCAAGGGACTGATTTCCGGTAACACGCCGACGCAGGCGCAGCAGGCTCGCCTTGCGTCTTTCGCGGTCGTGGGGGGCAACGGCGTCTACGTGGCCGCCGCCGACATGAACCGCGACGGTCGCTCGGAGGTGGTCGTTGGCTTCGACAAGAAGCCAATCGTGAGCATCTACAGCGTGGCCAACGGCACGGGCACGCTCATGTCGAGCAAGAATCTCGCGAACGAGCCGGGCTGGACGGCCACGGGCACCACGCGGGTGGCCGCTCGGGCCGGCCAGATCATGGTGGCCTCGGGCCCGGGGGCAAGTCCCACGATCCAGCTCTTCGCCTACGCCTCCATCGAAGCCCGCTGGACCACACGGTCGCTCCTCACCAACGAGATGATCTCGGGGTTCACGAGTGCGAATACGCGGGGGATCTTCGTCGGCTGAGTAACCCGTCAGCCTGCCCTCCAGTGGCTGCACGGGTGCCACGTGACTTCCCAGGAGCCAACGGGGTCTTTGAACTCTCGCGGTTCGAGTTCCTCGATCGTTTGGCGGACCTCCTGCCGCCAGCCTGCGGCGAGGCCGACGCCTGGGCCGTCGCCGCGATCGTGCTCGATCTGCATCCCGATGAGGATGGGCTCGTCAGGGTGCCACCGGCACCATCCACGACAGCGGCCCCGCCTGCAGCCAGACCAGCAGCCCCATGAGAGCCGCGAGCGCCAGCGAGTGCGGAAACACCCGCCGGAGAATCTCCCCCTCGCGGCGGTGCATGCCGGTGGCGGTGGCCGAGACGACGATGCTCTGGGCGTCGATCATCTTGCCCATCACGCCGCCGGTGCTGTTGGCGGTGCAGATCAGCAACGGGTCGAGGCCGAGCTGTTCGGCGGTGACCCGCTGGAGGCTGCCGAACATGGCGTTGCTCGAGGTGTCGGAGCCGGTGAGGGCCACGCCGAGCCAGCCCAAGAGCGGGGCGAAGAAGGCATAGGCCGTGCCAGTGGCGGTGAGCGCCAGGCCGAGCGTGACATCGGTGCCCGACGAGCGGGTCACGAAGGCCAGCGCGAGCATCGCGGCGATCGTGACCAGTGATTCGCTGAGGCCGCGCAGGGTATCGAGCCCGATGCGAAAGGCCCGCCGCCACCCGATCCCGAGCCATGGGATCGACACGAGTGCCGCGACCAGAATGCCGGTGCCGGCCGCGGAGAGCCAGTTGAATCGGTAGATGGCCCGTTCGATCTCCCGGGTTTCGCGGGTCGCCGGGGGCATCTTCGCAATCCTGCCGTCAAGAAAGGGAATGCTCACTTCAGGCGCGACGACGACCCGCGGCACCATGGCGGCGGCACCACGGCCCTCCAGGAACGCCTTCACGTCAGGAAGGCCCCAGGCGAAGACGGCGACCGACAGAAACACCCAGGGCATCCACGCCCAGGCGACCTGCCGCGGGGAGTCGCCGGACGATTCACGCTCGCGGGCCGGCTGCGACCAGCCCTCGCCGTGACGCCAGACCGCCTTCGGCTGCCACCCGCGCAGGAACACGGCGAGTGTCACGAGGCTCACCACGCCCCCCACCACGTCCACCAGGGCGGCCCCGACGAACGTCGCCATCGCGTACTGCACCCCGGCGAACGTACCACCGCAGACGAGCACCGCCGGCCAGATCCCGGTGAGCCCCCGCCAGCCGGCCATCGTGCAGACCATCCAGGCCGGCACGATGAGCGAGAAGAACGGCAGCTGGTGGCCCGCCATCGCCGAGATCGCCCGCTCGTCGAGGCCGGTGACCTTCGCAAGGGTGATGATCGGCGTGCCGAGGGCGCCGAAGGCGACGGGGGCGGTGTTGGCGATCAGTGCCAGGCAGGCCGCCTCGAGCGCTGGGAAACCGGCGCCGACCATGAGCGCCGCCGAGATCGCCACGGGCGCCCCGAACCCGGCCGCCCCTTCGAGAAACGCGCCGAACGAGAAGGCGATCAGCAGGGCCTGCAGCCGATGGTCGGCCGAGAGGCCCATCACCGACCGCTTCATGATCTCGAGCGCGCCGGCCTCGACGCAGAGCCGGTAGAGGAACATCGCCGCGACGATGATCCAACCGATCGGAAATAGGCCGAAGGCCGCGCCGTGGACCGCGGCCGCCGCCGCCGCGTCGGCCGGCATGCCGAACACGCCCACGGCGATCGCCACCGCGACCGCGAGCCCCGCGAGGGCAGCCCGCCGACCCGACCAGCCCGCCCACGCCAGCAGCCCGAGCAGGACGACCAGCGGCAGGGCCGCGACCGCCGTGGAGAGCCACCGCGAGCCCAGTGGATCGTAAACGTGCTCCCAGATCATGTCCGCAGGATACCCGGCCTCACGCGAACAGATCCTCGACCGCGCGGCCCTTGCCGTCCTCGGTGGCGTAGAAGGGGCGGTTTTCGATGTCGAAGACCGTCTTCGGGCTGATGCCCATGGCGGTAAAGACCGTGGCGTGGAGGTCGGTGATCGTCACGGGATTCTCGATCGCCATGCAGGGCCGCTCGTCGGCCGTCTTGCCGTAGACGGCTCCCCGCCTCATGCCACCGCCGAAGAGCACCACCGTGGAACCGCCGGTGAAGTGGCGGTGCTGGCCGTAGTGGGCCGGCAGTTGCAGGAAGTCTTTGGGCGAACTCGCCTGGTCCTTGGCATCCGAGCCGGGCTGACCCTCCGTGATCATGTCGCGGCTAAACTCGCTGGCGATTACCACGAGCGTGCGGTCGAGCAGGCCCCGCTCCTCGAGGTCGCGAATCAGGGCCGCGATCGGGCGGTCGATTTCGGCGTGGAGGGCGGCCACCCGCTCGTGGCCGTTCTCGTGGGTGTCCCAGTGGACGAAGGGGACGTACTCGGTGGTCACCTCGACATAGCGAGCGCCGTTCTCGACGAGCCGCCGGGCGAGCAGGCAGCCGCGGCCGAAGCGGCCGGTGTCGTACCGTTCCCGCACCTCCTGGGGCTCGAGCATGATGTCGAAGGCTTCCCGCTCCTTGGCGCCGAGCAGCCGGTGGGCGTTGTCGATGCTGCGGAGCATCGACTCCTGGTGGAAGTCGCTGGTGAACTCGCGGTGTGCCGATGCCGCCGCGAGTCGCTTCATGGCCGCGTACCGCTCGGCGAACCGCTCCGCCGACATGCCCGTGGGAGGCCGGACGGCGAGGGAGGCCTGTTCTGGATAGGGAAGGTTCATCGGCCCGAACTCGCTACCGAAGAAGCCGGCCGTGGTGAACGCCTTGATCTCCTCGTTCTCGCCCACCCCCTCGAGCCGCTGGCCGATATTGACGAACGCCGGCATGACGGGGTTCCGAGGTCCGAGCACGCGGGCCATCCAGGCGCCGATATGCGGGCAGGCCACGGTCTGCGGGGGCACATAGCCCGTGTGCCAGTGGTATTGGTGCCGCGAATGGAGGATGCTGCCAAGGTCGGGCTGCACGTGTGAGCGGACAAGCGTTGCCCGGTCAAGCACCTTGGCGATCTCGGGCAGGCCGTCGCAGATCTGCACGCCGTCGATCGCGGTGGGGATCGCGGGGAAGGTGCTGATCACGTCGGCGACCGCAAGGCCGGGCTCAAACGGCTTGTATCGCTTGGGGTCGAACGTGTCCGGTGCCGCCATGCCGCCGGCCATCCAGAGGACGATCATCGCGTCGGCCCGGGGCACCGGATGCACGATGCGCGGGCCCTGCTCCGAGCCACGGGCCCGTGGCTCTGGTAGGGCGAGCGTGGTGGTCGCGGCGGCGGCCAGATACTCAAGGAACTCGCGGCGGCTTTTCATGTCGAATGCTCCTGATTCATTATCGCACCAACTGGAACTCTGGCAGCATCACCACGCTCCAGAGGCAATCAGCCACGTTTTCCGCGGTCGGCGTCGGGCCCAGCAGATCTCGGGCGACGGCAGCCTCGTCCGCCGTCGGCGGCCGCGAGAGGGCGGCCGAAAAGATCCACGACGCGATCCGGTCCGGAGCGGGGCCCTGCTCCGCGAGGATCCGGCCGCCTCCCTTGGCGATCTCGTCGGCGAGCGACTGCTCGTTGGCCAACAGGATCGCCTCCAGGGTCGTCAGGTCCGCAGGGCGGCTCGTGACGACCTGGTCACGGTTCGGCCGGCCGAGGGCGGCCATCAGCGGCGTCGCCTTTACGAGCGCCGCGCGGACCATCGGCAGCGACGCCGGGGCCGGGGCCGCGAGCACCTCGGCGTCGGGCTTCGCCGGAGCCGTGCCCGCGAGTGCCCAGACGGCGTCGGTGAACTGCTCGGCGGTCATCCGTCGCGGCAGCGGGCCGCGGAACACGTAGTCGCTACCGGTGGGCGGGCCCTCGACGGGCGGCGTTGCCGCGGCGTAGGCCTCCGACGTGCAGATCGTCTCGAGCAGGTGCCTGACGTCCCAGCCATGCGACACCAGTTCGCCAGCCAGCAGATCGAGCAGATCCTCACTCCACGGCTGCGTGCGAAGGCTATCGACAGGATGCACGATGCCGCGACCCATGAGCCGATGCCAGAGGCGGTTGGCGAGCGTCCGCGAGAGCCAGCCGTTGCCGGGCTTCGTGATCAACGCGGCGAGCTGCGCGAGCCGGGCGGGTGGCGGCAGCGAGGCATCGATCTGGCCGAGGTCGGGGAAGATCCACGCTGGAGTCGCCATCACGCCGGTCGCCTTGTCGCAGCGGGCGAGTTCCAAAGGCGGATCGGAGGCGATCGCGGCGAGATCGTAGGTCTGCCGGAGCGTCCAGCGATCGACAAAACTATCGTGGCAGCTCGCGCACTTGAGGTTGATGCCAAGAAACGTCTGGCCGACGTTTTGGGCGAACTGGATCGGCACGGTCTGGCTCGCGTTCACGGTACCCCGCCAGACGATGCCGTCGATGAAGCCGCGCGACTCCTCGGTGGGTGAGATAAGCTCCCGCACGAACCGGTCGAACGGCACGTTAGCGGCGAGCGAGCGTTGCAGCCAGGTGGTGATCTGCCGGCGGCCACCCGTGATGAAGCCCGTGCCCGTGTAGTCGTTTCGGAGAAGGTCGTTCCAGAACGTGAGCCAGTGGTCGGCGTAGGCGATATCGTCGGCGAGCAGGTCACGGACGAGTCGCGTGCGCTTCTCGGGATCGGTGTCGGCGACAAAGGCCTCGACGCGGTCGGGGGCGGGCAGCAGGCCCACGAGGTCGAGGCTCGCCCGGCGGACGAAGGTGCGGTCGTCACACCGTGGCGGTAGCGGCTGGCCGCGAGACGTGAGATGGGTATCGACGACGCGGTCGACAGGGTTCATGCGGCCCTCCACCGCCGGTGGCAGCGAGATCTCCCGGAGAGCGAGCGGTGGCTCCCAGGCCGTTCCCTTGAACGCGAAGCCAGGCTCCCACGGGGCCCGTTCGTCGATCCAGGCCTTCAGGATGGCGATCGACTCGGGCGGCAGCGGTTCACCCTCGCTCGGCATCCGGTCGTCGGGATCATCGCTCGTGATCCGGGCCACGAGTTCGCTGGTGGCCGACTCGCCCGGAACGAGCCCGGGCGTGCCTGAATCGCCCCCGGCGAGCAGATCCTCGCGGGTGTTGAGCGAGAAGCCCCCCTGCCGCGCGTCGCCGGTGTGGCATTCGCCGCAGTGCTTCCGCAGGATCGGCACCACTTCGTGGGCGAAATCGACTCCCTGGGCGGCTCTCGCCGCCACGGCGGCGGCCACCACGAGCCAGGTGAACGAGCTCCGCCTCGGAGGATGGGTGGAACGCGTGGCCATGAATGCCCGTTGGGCTCGACTATTTTTTCAGAGACTTCAGGAACGCGATCACGTCGAGAAACTCATTCGGCGAGAGCGTAGCCGCGAGGCCCTCAGGCATGCTGCTCTGTCGGAGTTGCGTTCGCTCGTCGATGTCTGCCACGGCGACCGTCTTCTTCTCCTTA
Source organism: Planctomycetota bacterium (assembly GCA_003670825.1). Lineage (GTDB taxonomy): Bacteria > Planctomycetota > Planctomycetia > Pirellulales > UBA1268 > QWPN01. The sequence continues at coordinate 910 of QWQL01000204.1, read as the reverse complement.
CCGTCGAAGATCACGACCTCCTCCGGCGTCTCGCTGACGAGCAGGCCGACGATGCTCCGGCCGTCGTTCATGAGGACCGATGTGGAGAGATACTTCTCGGCGACCTCGGCGTTGGGATCAATGATCGACTCGACCAGCTTGTAGGACGAGAGCCGTTTGCCGACATCGTCCACGTTTGGCCCAAATTCCGATCCCTCGTTGCCGAGCTTGTGGCAGGCCACGCAAATGCGGCGAAACACCACCTTGCCGTTTTGACGGTCGCCTCCCCTGACGTCGGCGAGAGCCTGCATCGCCTTGTTCCGCGCCTCCTCGGGCTGAGGATCCTTACTGGTGAGGATCGAGAGGTAGGGAACGATCTCCTGAGCCTTTTTTTCAAGGCCGAGCACGCTGTTGATGATGCTCTCAGCTCGTGAATCATCGGGCACGAACCGGCCGGCGTCGTACTCGCCCTTCCAGACGCCGATGTTTGCCCCGAGCGCCGCATCGCACGTGTAGTCGACGTAGCGGTCGGTCGGCTCCACGTTGGCCGCGGCAATGACCGCCCTCATGGCATCGAGGTTGGGAACAAAACTCAGGCCACGGACCGCCTCGCAGCGGACGCGTGGGTTGGCATCGGTAGCCTTGGCGGTCAGCAGGGAGATGGCCCCCGGAATCTGGTCGCGCTCGTCGGCGAGCACCCGCGTGGCCGCGGCCCGGGCCTCGGGCATATTCGCCTGTAGCAGGTCGCTAAGGAGGCCTTGATCCACGGCATGAAAACTCTGCTGGAGCCACAAAACCTCGGTCTTCAGGCGGTCGGCATGGGGATCGGAGCCGATCGTGCCGAGCCACTGCCGCGCTGCAGAGAGTACCTCGTCTCGTGGTCGCGACTGGAGGTCGGCGCGGGCGCGGTACCGTGTCCGCCATTCGTGGG
>QWQL01000106.1 GCA_003670825.1 Planctomycetota bacterium | reverse complement strand
GCCTGGTCGGGCATGGGCGGGCAGAGGGTGTCGCTGGGTCCGCTCGATCCAGAGCGGTGGTTTCCGGGCCGCAGCCTCACGCTGGCCGAACTTCCCCTGGTCGTGATGCTCGTCCTCGGCGGCGTGCCCCTCGTCTGGGACCTACTCACGAAGCTCTTCGCGGGCACGTTTGGCTCCGACCTGCTGGCCGGCATCTCGATCGTCACCAGCGTCCTGTTGGGTGAGTATCTCGCCGGTGTGCTCGTGGTGCTCATGCTTTCGGGGGGCGCGGCGCTCGAAAGCCGGGCGGTGAGCCGGGCTGGCGACGTACTCGCGGCCCTAGCGCGGCGCATGCCCACGCTAGCCCATCGCAAGACCACCGCAGGGATGACCGACGTGCCGCTCGGCGAGATCACCGTCGGCGACGTGATCGTGGTGTTGCCCCACGAGATCTGTCCCGTCGATGGCACGGTCGTGAGTGGCCGCGGCGCCATGGACGAGAGCTACCTGACCGGCGAACCCTACCGCATGGCGAAGGCACCCGGCTCTGCCGTTCTCTCCGGCTCGATCAACGGGGAGGCGGCGCTCGAGGTTCGCACGGAGAAGATCGTTGGCGACAGCCGCTACTCGAAGATCATGGAAGTGTTGCGGACCAGCGAGGAGCGGCGGCCGCGGCTGCGGCGGATGGCCGATGCCCTCGGCGCCTTCTATACGCCGCTGGCGGTCGCGATCGCCGCGGCCGCCTGGTACTTCAGCGGTTCCCCCACGCGGTTCCTGGCGGTGCTGGTGGTGGCCACCCCCTGTCCGCTGCTGATCGCGATCCCGGTGGCGATCATCGGCGCCGTGTCGCTGGCCGCGAAGCGGGGGATCGTGATCCGCGACCCGGCCATCCTCGAACGGCTCGACACCTGCCGCACCGCGATCTTCGACAAGACCGGCACGCTCACCTATGGCACGCCCCATCTCACCGAGGTGCTCACCGTCGGATCGCTCGGATCGGCCGAGGCGCTCGCCCTGGCCGCGAGCCTCGAGACCTATTCGAAGCACCCGCTCGCCGCGGCCATCACCGCGTCGGCCGCCGAGCAGGGCCTGCGGCTGATGGAGGTCGAGGAACTTGCCGAGAAGCCGGGGCAGGGGCTGACCGGCCGCGTGCGGAACCTGGACGGCGGCGACGGCCTGCATGAGGTCGCGATCACAAGCCGGCAGAAACGTGCCGCCGTCGACCCGGTCGGCGCCGCCTCGCTCCCGCCAGCCGCCGGTGGGCTCGAATGCGTTCTCGTGGTCGACGGCACCGTCGCGGCACTCCTCAGGTTCCGCGACGCGCCGCGGGCCGACGGCCGGTCGTTCGTCAGCCACCTGGGCCCTGTCCACAAGCTCACCCGCGTGATGCTCGTCTCGGGCGACCGGGAGAGCGAGGTGAGATGGCTCGCCGACAAGGTCGGCATCACCGAGGTGCACGCGGGCATCCAGCCCGAGGGCAAGCTGCGGCTCGTCGAGGAGGCGGTGAAGCTGGCCCCGGTCGTGTTCGTGGGCGACGGCATCAATGACGCGCCGGCCCTGGCCGCGGCCACGGTGGGTGTGGCCATGGGTACCGCCAGCGACGTCACGAGCGAGGCGGCGGGGGCCGTGGTGATGGATTCGTCGCTGGCCCGGGTTGATGAACTTTTCCATATCGCCGCGCGGCTGCGGTCGATCGCGCTGCAAAGCGCGGTCGGCGGTATGGCGGCGAGTCTCCTGGGCATGGGCTTCGCCGCCGCTGGCCTTTTGCCGCCGGCGGCGGGAGCACTCGTGCAGGAGGCGATCGACGTGGTGGCCGTGCTCAACGCCCTGCGGGTGTCGTGGAATCCGGGCTCGCTCTCCGACTACAGGTGAGCGCCATGCGGCTCATCCCAGCCCTCGTCGGGTGGGTCCTCGCAGCTGCCGCAGCCACTGGCTGGGCCGCCGACCGCCCCAATATCCTCTGGATCTCGGCGGAGGATCTCTCCGCCGGCACCCTCGGCTGTTACGGCGGGGCGGCCCACACGCCCCGGCTCGACGGGCTCGCCGCGGCGGGGCTGCGGTACGACGCGGCCTTCTCGGCGGCGCCCGTCTGCGCGCCTTCCCGCAGTGCCATCATCACCGGCGTGATGCCGACCACGCTCGGCAGCCTGCCGATGCGGTGCAAGGCCACGCCGCCGCCGCAGATCTCGGGATTTCCCAAGCGGCTCCGTGAGGCGGGCTACTGGTGCACGAACAACTCGAAAACTGACTACAACCTCGCCGGCTCGTTCGACGCGGGCTGGAACCAGTCCAACCGCACGGCGCACTGGAGAACGCGACCGCTGCCCGACCAGCCCTTCTTCGCCGTCTTCAATCTGAGCGTCACGCACGAGAGCGGCCTGTTTGGCGACAAGCCCGAGGCCGTCCGCCGCGCGCTGCCGGCGGAGGCCCGGCGGGAAGGGGCCGACGTAACGGTGCCTCCATACTATCCCGACACGCCGGTGATCCGCCGGGCGCTCGCCCAACGACTCGAACTAGCAGCAGCCCTCGACATCGACGCGGGGAAAATCCTCGATGAGCTTGCCGCCGACGGGCTGGCCGACGACACGATCGTGGTCTTCTGGGGCGACCATGGCGAGGGGATCCCGCACGGCAAGCGGTCGCTCACCGAGCATGGGCTGCGAGTCCCGATGCTCGTACAAGTGCCGGAAAAGTGGCGCGGGCGGGCGCGGCTCCCGGGTGGCGGCGAGCCCGCCGGCGCGACGGCCGAGCTCGTGAGCCTGCTCGATCTCGGGCCGACGATGCTCGCCCTCGCCGACGTCGCACGGCCGGAGTGGATGGAGGGCCGGCCATTCCTCGGGGCCGGTGCCACGGCCCGCGACGTCGTGATCGCGGCCCGCGACCGGATGGACGCACCCCCGGGCTTCGGCCGCTCCGCCCGCGATGCCCGCTTCCGATACGTCCGCACCTTTCTCCCCTGGCTCGATGGCGACGACCTCCCCGATTACGCGACCGGCGTGGCGATCACCAACGAGCTGCGTGCCGTTCGCGCAGCCGGCGGCCTGCCGGCAGGGGCAGGCTGGTTTTCCCGCACTACCCGGCCAGCCGACGAACTCTACGACGTCGTCGCCGATCCCGACGAGCTCGCGGACCTTGCGGCCGATCCCGCCCACCGGGCCGACCTCGAGCGGCTCCGGCATGCCGTCCGCTCGTGGATGCAGCGCACGAAAGACACCGGCATCCTGCCCGAACCGATCCTGCGCGCCGAGGCGAAAAAAGCCGGTAGCGAATGGGCGATCTTTCACCTGGGCGACGAGACCCGGGCCCACGAACGCTACGCTGCGATTCTCGACACCGCCTGGGCCGTCGCAGAGGGCTGCCACGACGACGTCTTCGCCGACCGGCTCACGAACGACGACGCGGCCGTCCGCTGGTGGGCCGTGTCGGGCACCGGCTGGGCCGCGAAGCGGGCGGGGGGCGATCCGGCCGCAGCGCTCGTGCCGCGGCTTGTCGACACCGACCCGGCTGTCCGCATCGCCGCCGCCACCTGGCTGCTGCGGTGCGGCACGCCGACGGCGACGGACGACGCCCGCGCGGCACTCGGTGCCGAGATCGGCTCCATGAATCCTGACATCCGCGTCGCCGCGCTGGTGGCGATCGACGACCTCGGTGAGATCACGGCGCCGCTCTGGCCTACTGCCGCCGCACTCGATCTCGGCAAGGACGAGGAGTATTCCCGCCGCACCGTCGAGCGGATCCGCCGCCGGCTCGCCGGCCCATGAGCAGCCATCCCAGGGCCGCCGCGTGGTGGTCGTGCTGGCGGAAGTCGCCGGATGGTGTTTCAGGCACGGGCGATCCGCTTCGCAACCTGCCGGGCCGCACCGGTCGCCGCCGCAGCCGTGGCCGACCCGGCCAGCCACATCGTCGCACCGGCCAGAGCCCCCGCCGCGATCCCGGCCGGCCCAGCCGCCACACCGCCGGCGGCGAAGGCGAGGCTCGTGGCCGCCAGCCCGGCCGCCTCGCCCGCCTTGCGGCTCGCCTGTTCGCTGGCCCCACGCTGGTGGGCAGTCCACTCGGCGACCAGGGCCGCAGCCTCCCCGATGATCGCGGCCGGGAGCATGGTCTTGAGGCCGACGCGAACGCTCGTGCCGATGGCCGTGCGAACGACGACCCGCTCGGCGGTCCCGACGGCAGCCCGCGCCGAGACGGCCGCCACCGCCCGCGACGCCGCCGCGGCCACACGCCCCATCACGATGTCGACCTGGCGACTGGCACGGCAGCCCGTCGCGCACCACGTGGCAAAGTGCTCGCAGTTGTCGACCACGAGGTCGTAGCCATCGCGACCGACGTGCGCCAGGGCCCGCTCGGCGACCTCGTCGGGGGAAAACCTAGCCGGCGGGTCGTTCCGCAGGCGGACGGATCGGCCGTTGGCAAATTCGGTGAGTGACGTGTGGATCACCCGACCACCACCGAACGGGTTGCGGAAGTCGTGGGGCCGGGCGTGAACGACGGTGCCAGCGCCCACATCGATGCCGTGATGCAGGTAGGTGACGGTCGAGCCGACGATCCGCTGCTCGACCTTGAGACGGTCTCCTCGTGGCATGCGGGCACTCCTCCTTTGCATCATTTTACGCACATCGCCTCCGGCCGGTTCGCGGAGTGTGAGAATTGCGTGTGCGACGGGGATCACTGCTTGTTCCTGGTCTCATCGGGGCCTAAGGTGCTGGCTTGTGCTTTTGCCACCGCAGGGACCGTCGCCGTGGAACTGCTTGAGTCCTTCACCACGCTCTCAGCCGGCCAGTTGGCATTGCTCGTGGCGGCGCTGGTGATCGCCTTCGGATTCGAGTGCATCAACGGCTTCCACGACACGGCCAACGCCGTGGCCACGGTGATCTACACCAAGAGCCTGAAGCCGACGCCGGCGGTCATCTGGTCGGGCCTCTGGAACTTCATCGGCGTCCATGCCGGCGGCATCGGCGTGGCCTTCAGCATCGTTCACCTGCTGCCGGTCGACCTGCTGGTCAACATCCAGACCGGCCGCGGCCTGGCGATGGTGCTCTCGCTGCTCGGGGCCGCGATCATCTGGAACTTCGCCACCTGGTACCGTGGTCTGCCGGCTTCGAGTTCCCACTCGCTCATCGGCTCGATCATCGGCGTGGGGATGATGAACGCCTGGATAGAACGTGGCTCCGCCCTCAAGGGGATCAACTGGCACAAGGCGACCGAGGTAGGGATCGCGTTGATGATCTCGCCCGTGATCGGCTTCTGCCTGGCAGCGCTGTTGCTGGTGCTCGCGAAGCGACTGATCCCGGCCAAGGAACTCTACGAGCCACCCCACGGTGACCAGCCGCCACCCTGGTGGATTCGTGCCCTCCTGATCGGCACCTGCACGGGGGTGAGTTTTGCCCACGGATCGAACGACGGCCAGAAGGGGATGGGCCTGATCATGCTCGTGCTGATCGGCATCGTGCCCACGTCGTTTGCACTCAACATGCGGACAACGCAGCACGAGATCGCCGCCACCGCTGCGGCCGCAGAGGAACTCGAACGGGAGCTTTCGGAGCCCGGCCTGGCGACGATGATGACGGCCCTCAAGGAGCGGCATCTCGCCTCGGCACGCGTGGAGAAGATCGCCCGCAGCGAGGGCGTGGCGGCCGCCGCCGTGCTGGAGGGCGACCTTGTCGACGATGCCCTCAATCCGTTTCCCTCGGCCGATATCGTGCTGGCAACGCTCGATCCGCTGCCGCTGGTGAGAGAGGTACGGTCGAACCTCGATGGTCGCAAGAGTTTCTCCGACCTGTCGTCTGAAGATCGCTGGAAGCTCCGGACCCAACTCGTCGAACTCGGGGCCGCCGTCCGGACGCTCCTCGCCGAGTTCGGCGACCGGATCACCGAAGACCGCCGGAAGGTGCTCAAGGGACTGGCGGGCACGCTCGCCAAGCCAGTGGAGTACATCCCGGAGTGGGTGGTGATGGGCGTGGCGCTCTGCCTCGGGATCGGCACGATGTTCGGCTGGGAACGGATCGTGGTGACCGTCGGCGAAAAAATCGGTAAGACGCACCTCACCTACGCCCAGGGGGGCGCGGCGGAACTCGTCGCTGCCACGACGATCGCGATGGCCGACTCGCTCGGCATGCCCGTCAGCACCACGCACGTCCTCGCCAGCGGCGTGGCCGGCACGATGTGGGCCAACAAGTCGGGCATCCAGTCGAGCACGGTCCGCGAGATCGCCCTGGCCTGGATTCTCACGCTCCCGGTGGCGATGGCCCTCTCTGGCGGCCTGTACTGGGCGTCTACCTTTCTCACCGGCTGACCGGCGGCGGTCAGGGCATGATCACGCCGGCGATCGCGGCGGAGAGGGCGTTGGCCAGCGTGCTGATCACGAGCATCTTCAGGCCGAGCTCAGCCAGATCCCTCCGCCGCTCCGGGATCAGGGCACCGATCCCGCCGAGCTGGATGCCGATGCTCGAGATGTTGGCAAAGCTGCACATCGCGATCGTCGCCAGCGAGAAGGCCTTGGGCGTGAGTGTCTCCTTCATCCTGCCGAGGTCGAAGTAGGCGATCATCTCGTTGAGCACCGTCCGGGTGCCGAGCAGGCCGCCGATTGCCTGGCAGTCTTGGGAGGGCACGCCAAGCAGCCAGGCACAAGGGGCAAAGACCAGCGACAAGAGCCACTGGAGCGACAGATCGGGCCGACCCGCAAGGCCACCGAGCCAGCCGAGGGCCAGGTTGACCAGCGCCACCAACGCGATGAACGAGATCAGCACGGCGCCGACGTTGGCGGCCAGCATCATCCCCTCACGGGTGCCGCGGGCGGCGGCGTCGAGCACGTTGGAGTCGATCCGTTCGTTCGAGACCTTCAGGGTGCCGAGCGTCTCGGGATCACCCATCTCCGGCACGAACATCTTGGTCAGGTAAATCGTGGCTGGAAAGCTCATCAGGATCGCGGTGAGCAGGTCGCGGAGGTCGCAGCCCGCCGCCTTGTACGCCCCGAGGATGCCCCCCGACACCAGCCCCATGCCGCTGACCATCACCACGGCGAGTTCCGACCGCGTCAGCCGTGGCAGGTAGGGCCGGATGACGAGCGGCGCCTCGGTCTGGCCGAGAAAGATCGAGGCGGCCGCATTGAGCGTCTCGGCGCCGCTCGACCCGAGGATCTTGGCGGTCACCCAGGCGAACGCCCGCACGATCACCTGCATGATCCCGAGGTGGTAGAGCACGGCGAACAACGCCGCCACGAACACGATCGTGGGGAGCACGCGGAAGGCGAACACGAAGCCCGTCGGCCCCGCCGGATCGGCAAGCTTGTCGCCAAACACGAACCTCGCGCCCGCGTCCGAGCAGGCGAGCACCGTGTCGACCCAGTTGGCCGCCGCCTCGAGCACCTGCTGACCCGTCGTGGACCGCAGGAGCAGAAATCCGAGCACGACCTGCATGGCCAGGCCGCCGATCACCATCCGTGGCGAGATCCTGCGGCGGTTCTCCGAGAAGAGCCAGGCCGCACCGAGGATGGCGGCCACGCCCAGGAGCCCGCGAAAGCGGTCGAGATCGCCCATCGTAATGCCTCATGCCAGGGAAGGAGGGTCAGAGCCGTTCGAGAATCAGTGTCCGCTTCACAGGGATCGCGTCGGCGATCGTGGTCGCGTTCACGAGCATCGCCAGTGCCTTGGTCACCATCGATGCGTGGGTCGGATTCACGTGGATCTCGGCGATCACATCCCCTTGGTTCACGCGGTCACCTACGGTCCTCAGGAAGACGATCCCCGCCGACGGGTCGATCACGGAATCCACCCGAGCCCGGCCTGCGCCCAGGAGCATCGACGCCTGCCCCACCGCCCACGCCCGCAGCTCGGTGATGAATCCCGATCGCTCGGCCCGAAACTGCCCCACGACCGACGCCTTCGGCAGCACTCCCAGGGGATCGTCGCACACCCTGGGATCACCCCCCTGCGCCGCGACCACCCTGCGGAACCGCTCGAGCGCCGAACCGTCGGCGATCGAACGCCGGCACTGTTCCAGGGCCTCGTCGTGGGTCGCGGCCACGCCGCCGAGCAGGAGCATTTCAGCGGCGAGTTCCAGCGACACCTCCATGAGATCCTCGGGGCCACGACCTTTGAGGCACTCCACCGACTCCCAGACCTCCAGCGCGTTGCCGACGGTTCGGCCAAGCGGCGCGTCCATGCTCGTGATCAGGGCCTGCACCGGCTTGCCGAGTTCGCGGCCGATCCGCGTCATGCTTTCGGCAAGCGCCAAGGCGTCCTCCCGCTTCGCCATGAAGGCGCCGTCGCCGGTCTTGACGTCGAGCACGAGGGCATCGATCCCCTCGGCGAGCTTCTTGGAGAGGATCGAGGCGGTGATCAGCGGGATGCTCTCCACCGTGGCCGTCGCGTCGCGAAGGGCGTAGAGCACCCGGTCGGCCGGCGCGATCTCGGCCGTCTGGCCGATGAGCACCAGGCCGCATTCTCGAGCCACGCGTCGGTAGGCCGCGAGATCGAGGTCGATGCGAAAGCCCGGGATGCTCTCGAGCTTGTCCAGGGTGCCACCGGTGTGCCCCAGGCCGCGGCCCGAGACCATCGGCACCGTCACGCCGCAGGCCGCCACGACAGGGGCCAGAATCAGGCTCGTCTTGTCACCGACACCACCGGTCGAGTGCTTATCGACCTTCGGGCCCGGGATGTCGGAGAGGTCGATCACCGTGCCCGAATGAAGCATGGCTTCGACGAGGGCCGCGGTCTCGGCGGGCGTCATGCCCCGCCAGAGGATCGCCATCGTCAGGGCCGACCACTGATACTCGGGCACCTCGCGGCTGGCGATGCCACCGACGAGGAATCGGATCTCGTCGGCCGTGAGCTCACCGCCGTCACGCTTCCTGCGAATCAGATCGACGGCCCGCATGCCGAGGGCTCCTGCTGGGTCAGGGCTCAATCAGGGCTGGGGGGCCGTGCCAAACTGCCGGTCACCGGCGTCGCCGAGCCCGGGCATGATGAAGCCCACGTCATTGAGCCCATCATCGAGAGCTGCCACGTGGATCGCCACGTCGGGCATCGCCTCCCGAAGCCGTGCGATGCCCTGCGGCGCCGCGATCAGCGCGAGGAACAGGATTCGGGGAATGCCTGCGGCCCGGAGGATTTCGCAGGTGCGGACCGCCGAGCCACCGGTGGCGAGCATCGGATCGACCACGATCGCCATGCTGGCGCCGCAGTTAGCCGGCAGTTTGTTGTAGTACTCCTGCGGCCGGAGCGTAGCCTCATCGCGGTACAGCCCGATGTGCCAGACCTCGGCTTCGGGAATCAACTCCAAGAGCCCCTCGGCCATGCCCAGACCGGCGCGGAGGATCGGCACAATCGCGATCCGCTCCGCGATCCGCCGCCCCTTCGCCTCGCCCAGGGGCGTGGGCACACGCACGTCAAAGGTGGGGATGTTTGCCGTGGCCTCCACGGCGAGCAGTCGCGTGATCTGCCCGACCGTCCGGCGAAACTCGGGCGGGCGGGTCGCTGGATCGCGCAGGGCAACCACGTGGTGCGCGACCAGGGGATGCGTCGATACCTCGGTTCGCGACATGCTTTTCAATCCCTTTGTTCCCGATCGCCAGATCATACGGCCGGGGAACACCTTGTCGAACGGGCGGCGTAAACGAGCGGACAGTAGACTTTCGGAGGGTTTGAGGCGTCGCTGCCATCACCATTCTCCCGAGGGTGCGCATGTCTGCTTCCACCGCCGTTCCTACCGACGATGCCCTGCTCGCCGACGCGCGGGCCGCAGCCGCCAATGCCCATTCTCCCTACTCGGGTTGGCGGGTCGGCGCTGCGGCCGTGTTCGCGGAGACCGGCGGCACGATCTTTCGCGGGGCCAACGTCGAGAACGGCTCCTACGGCCTGACGATCTGCGCCGAGCGATCGGCCATCTGTTCGGCGGTGGTGGCCGGCGGCCGCAGGCTCGTACGAATCGCGGTGACGTGCCGCAACTCGGCCGGCGAGTTGATCGCGAAGATCGCCCCCTGCGGCGCGTGCCTGCAGGTGATCGCGGAGTTTGGCACGGCCGACACCCAGATCGTGATCGACGGTCGGGGGGTGTTCCAGCTCTCCGACTTCCTGCCGCTTCCGTTCGGAGCCGACTCGCTCAAGGCGCACGGCGCGGTCACGGGGCCAGATCGAGGCTGATGAGTTCGCGATCGTTCCGGAGGTAGAGCCGCCCGGCGGCGAGCGCAGGCAGGGCCCGCAGCGAACCGCCCCGTGGATCATCCGCGAAGGGACGTGCCCGCGCGAGCTGCTCGAGCCGCGTTGGATTCGGCCGCAGGAGGGCGAGGTCTCCGGCGGTTGTGGCCGCGATCAGCTTGCCGTCGGCGGCCAGGAGCGTGCCGTAGCCGAGGTCGTCGTCGCTCCAGAGCACGCGGCCCGTCGCCCGGTCGAGGCAGGTCAACTCGGCCGGCGGCACGTCGTCGCGGCCGTTGAAGCCATACAGCCTCCCGTCGATCTCGATCGGCGTGGCGTACTGAGAAGCGAACGACTCGATCCCTTGCCACACGGGCGTGGCCCCGCGGTCGTCGAACGCCGCGTAGACCGAGCCGACGCCGTAGGCGGCTGTGACGAGCAGGTGGCCGTCGGAAAACACGACGGGCGAGGCGGCGTTGACCGTCGGCCCGCGCTGGCCGAAGGCGAACGACCAGCACACCCTACCATCGACGGGGTCCAGTAGCAGGCAGCGGTAGCGGGTGACCATCAGCACCCGGTCCACCCCCGCGGTGCGGACCGTCACCGGCGCCGAGTAGCTCGCCGACTCAGACGTCGCGGCCCAGAGGGTCTCCCCCGTGTCGAGGTCGAACGCCACCACACCGGCATCAGTCTTCCGGCCACCCAGGTTGACAATCACCCGCCGGCCGCAGACGAGCGGTGTCGAGCCGGCGCCGAAGTATCCTTCCAATGCCATAAACTCGCCGTGGGTCCGCCGCGTCCAGAGCCGCTTGCCGGTCACCGCGTCGATGCAGCCGAGCACGCCCTGGGCTCCATAGACAACTACTCGGCCCTCGTGAACGACGGGCGGGCACAACGGCCCGTCACCCCCACCGACCTGCGGCACAAATCTCGTCTCGTGGCCGTCGCTCCAGAGCGTCTCGCCAGTGGCCGACTCGAGGCAGTCGAGCAGTTCTCGGTCGCCCACGCGATGAAACAGATAGACACGTCCGGCGACGACCGCCACACCGGCGACCCCGGCCCCAACCTCCCGCCGCCAGAGCCGCCGGGGCCCGGCCGCGGGCCAGGTGTCGGCAAGGTGCTCATCGGCGGCGGCCACGCCATTTCGCCCAGGCCCCAGGATCTGGGGCCAATCACCCGCTTGGACCAGCGACGCCGCGCACCCCACCGCCACGATGAGCCAGAAGAGGTTCATTGAAGCCGATTCCGTTGCCGGTAGTACTGAAGGCCTGGCACGAAGAAACACACGCCACTGATCAGACCGAAGAGCACGTGCTGGTAGCTGGGAACCAGACACATCACCAAGGCCGTCGCGAACAGCGCGGATGACTGCACGTAAAACGTGCCCGAGAGGATGCCTGCTTTCACGAAGAACACCAGCCCCGCGAGCAGCGCCAGCACCGGCGAGAGCGTGAGCACTGGTAGCTCGAGCAGTTGCTCGATCGCGAACAGCAGTGTGCTGGCGATCATGCTGCCTGCCCAGACGTGCGCGATCTG
>QWQL01000133.1 GCA_003670825.1 Planctomycetota bacterium | reverse complement strand
CACCTCTCTGGCTGCCGCCGGGAACGGAATGATCGGACAAGAAACGGGCAGGCGGAGGGATCGGCGTGAGGATGGCGAGCGTGGGGCCCCGCAGCCCGGCGAGACAACTCATGCCGTCCCGCCGCCGGAAACGGGCAGGCGGAGGGATCGGCGTGAGGATGGCGAGCGTGGGGCTGCCGCAGCCCCAGCGAGTCAACTCATGCCGTCCCGCCGCCGGGGTTGGGCCCATCAGCCTGCCCTCCGGCGTGAGGATGGCGAGCGTGGGCCCCCGCAGCTGAGGTTGGGCTCGTCTGCCTGCCGCCGGCGTGAGGTGGAGGCCGATTCCCGGCTTCTCAACCGGCCGCGACGACCGCGGTGAGGATCTCGGCGGCGGTGGCAACCTGATCGAGGTCGATCCATTCGTCGGCTGTGTGAGCCTGGGCAATCGAGCCGGGGCCAAACACGACGCTGGGCACACCTGCGGCGGTGAAGACGCTGGCGTTGGTGCCATAGCGGGCGGCCGTGCGGTCCGCGGCCGCGCCGCAACTCCGGGCGGTAGCGGTAAGTTTCTCAACCCACGCCGCGGCCTTCGGGTCGGTCGTGGCGTCGGCGAGGCCGGCACTTTCGAGAAAGGGCTCGTCGTGCTCGATCCGCGCGTCGCCTGAGGCGGCGGCGATCCTCGCGATCGCCTCGGCCCGCGCCTCATCGGGCGATTCGCCAGGCAACACTCGCCGCTCGACCTCGAGGATCGTCAGGTCGGGCACGAGGTTCACGCCCGCGCCACCCCGGATCGTTCCGAGGTTGAGCGTGGGTGGCCCGCAGGGATGGTCGGGGTTCCGCGTGAGCAGTTCGGCGGCCAGTGACTCAAGCGCCAGGATCACTCGGCCCGCGGGATAGATCGCGTTGCTTCCCTGCTCCGGAAACGCGCTGTGGCAGGCGCGGCCAGAGACCCGGATCCGCCACCGAATGGCCCCCTTGTGCTGCATCACGAGGTCGAGCCCGGTGGGCTCAGCCACCACGGCAACCACCGGCCGGCGGCCGACCACCCTGCGGGCCGCGGCGTCCGAGGTGGCCGCGTCGGCGGCTGGCGCATCCCAGAGCCGGGCGAGCGCCTTGGCACCGGAGAAGCCAAACTCCTCGTTCACGGTCGCCGAGAACACGACCGTCGCCATGCGGGGGCCACCCGTCGCCAGCAGACGTTCGAGAGCCGCCACCATCGCGGCCATGCCCCCCTTCACGTCACAGCTCCCCCGGCCATACATTCGCCCGTCCCGGACAACCGGGGCGAACGGCTCGATGGTCATGTTTTCCACGGGAACCGTGTCCTGGTGGGCGTCCCAGAGGATGACCGGGGCCCGGGGCACGGTCGCTTCGAGCCTGGCGATGACGTTATCGCGGCCGGGTGACACGGGCTGGCGGGCCCAGGGCAGTCCGGCGGCCGTGAATCGCTGCACGAGATAGTCGCCGACCCGCCCCTCCAGGTATTCGGGGCCCGACACATCTCGCCCCATCGGGTTGACGCTCGGACGACGGATCAGATCGGCAAGCAGAGCAACGTGGCCGGACATACCCTGCACCCTACCAGACCGGACGCCAAAGTGCTTTCCCGTCCGGCCGTCGAGATGGTAAAATCCTGCCACGGTCCTCCGCCGGCATCGTCGATCGACGATGCCGCGTCGCTGGCTCCCCCCTTCGCCCGGTGTTTCATGCTGACGTTCATGCTCTCCCCCACCACTCCAGCAGTCCGCCTGCTCGTCACGCCGCTGGTACTTCTGGTCGGGTTTACGGCTCTGCCTGCCGCCGCCGACCTCGCTGCCGACCAGCAGGCGATTCGGGAGTCGTCCCGTCGTTACAAGGAGGCGCTGGATCGCGGCGACGGCAAGGCGCTTGCAGCGATCTGGATGGCCGACGGCGATATCGTCGACGCGGTGGGCAACGTGCTCAAGGGCCGCGACACCGTCGAGGTGCTCGAACCGCCGGCGGCTGGCACTCCTGCGAATGCCAGGCCTGAGTTCACGATCAAAGACACCGGCCTCCGCTTTCTGTCGCCCGACGTGGCGATCGAAGACGGAGCGGTGGAGGTGGTGCCGGCGGACGGGGCCGCCACGCTGCACGGCCGCTTTTCTGCCGTCTGGGTGCGGCACGAGGGTTCGTGGAAACTCGGAGCGCTTCGCGAGGCGCAGGGCGAGCCGGCCTCCGGCTCGGAAACCCTGGCCGACCTGGCCTGGATGGTGGGCGACTGGACCGTGGTCGATGACGCCGCGGGCGGCAAGCCGGCGGGCGGCAAGCCGACCATCGAGATGCGCGTGCGCTGGAATCCCACCCGCACGTTTCTCCTGCGTGACATGACAATCACGCCCCCCGGGGTCGCTGCCGACGCGGCCATTCAGATCACGCAGCGGATCGGCTGGGACCCGCTCTCCAAGGGCATCCGGTCGTGGGTTTTCAGTTCCGATGGTGGTCACGGCGAAGCGGACTGGACTCGCGACGACGGCTCGTGGGTCGCCCGCACCACCGCCGTGCTACCTGACGGGAGCCAGACCTCGTCACTCAACATCTATCGCTACGACGGCAAAGGTCGTTGTGTGTGGCGGTCGCTGCCGACCCACGTCGGGGGCGAATACGCGCCGCAGGTCAACATAACCCTGGTCCGCAAGCCGGGCACTGAAACCACCGAGGGAGCAGGCCGCTGAGGCCTGGACACATCATGCAGGTCACGTCTCGCTTCCATCCCGGCTGGGCCATTGCCGTCATGGCGGTGGCAACGGTTTCATGGACACCCTCGGTCGCCCGGTGCCAGCCAACCGCCGCCACGAAGCCCGCCGCGGCTCCCCCGGCGGCTGCCAAGCCCACTTCAGCCACTCCTGCCACCCCAGCCACCGACGAGAATGATGGCGACCTGGCCCGCAAGATGGAGATCATGAACAGCCCCCGCTGGCGGAGGGCGATCTTCGAACTCGGCGAGTGGCTCTCGTCGCAGCAGATCTACACGCCGCCGGAAGTGCACAACATCAAAGCCGACTTCAACAAGCGGGTCACTAGGATGTCGTCGTACGAGTTGGACTACCTGCTCGACGATCTCGAAGCGAAGTTCAAGATTCTCGACACGGCCGAGGCCAAGGACGCCCGCCAGTGGGTTGGCCAATACTTGTCGGTGATGTCCGATCAGAAGCGGGCCGAGGCGCTCAAGGATGTGCCTGACGTCGTGAGGATGTCGTCGTCGCAACTCCAGCAGGAGATCGACAAGATCGAGCAGCAGCGGTCAACACTCCAGCAGCAGCAGGCGGCCTTCAACGAGAGCCGTCAGCAACTCGTCGACCGGGCACAGTCGGCGCGGCAGCAAACGGCGGCGGCGTCGACCGCAGCGGCAGCCCAGATGCAGTCGGGCAGTTCGTTCTCGCCCTACCGCGGCCAGAGCCAGGGGGGCGGCAAGTTGCCGTTCTCCGACGCCAAGGGCTCGGGCATGACCGTCGGCGTCGGCCCATTCGGAGCCTACATGAGCATGAACGTCGGCAGCTTCTGACCACTGCCCGTCCGGTTTCGCGACTCCGCGGAGGCCATCGGGGAAAAGTGGGCTGGCTGGCGAGGAGGGGGCGCGGCCTTCACCGCAGATGCGGTCGTGCTGGCCGCAAGACGGCCTAGTTTCATACCCCCTCGCCTGCTACTTCTACGGGTTAGGACGCGGCTCCGGCAGTCGGTTGTGCCGGGAGCGGCCCCTTCCAGGAAGGCCTGTCATGATCCTCCAACACCCCATGGCCGCGGCCACTCCGCCACGCATCCCGCCGCTTCGCGGCACTGCGGTGCGGCCTCGGTTCTCGGTGATGGTGCCGACGTTTGAGCCCGATGAGAAACTCGGTGCCGCGCTGGAGTCGGTGCTCCAGCAGGCGGAATCCGCCGCCGACATGCAGATCGCCGTCGTGGACGATGGTTCCACGCCCGGGCACGTCGAGCGGTTCGTCCGGTCGCTCGATCGCTCAGGACGCATCGAGGTGTTCGCAAACGACCGGCGGCTCGGACTCGCGGGCAACTGGAACCGCTCGATCGCGCTGGCCCGCGGTCAACTCGTGCACCTGCTCCATCAGGATGATTCGGTGCTGCCTGGGTTTTATGCGGCGATCGACCGCGGTTTTCGCAGCGCCCCCGACGTCGGCATGGCCTTCTGCCGGAGCCGCATCATCGATGACTGCGGTCGCCGTATGAAGACCACGTCGCGGCAACAATGGCTGCCCGGCGTGCTGGCCAACTGGCTGGCCACGATCGCCGAACGGCAGCGGATCCAGACGCCCGCCGCGGTCGTCGCCCGCAGCACCTACGAGAGCGTCGGCGGCTACCGGCCCGAACTCTGCCACGCCCTCGACTGGGAAATGTGGGTGCGGATCGCGGCAGGGCACCGCGTGTGGTACGAACCGCAGGCGCTCGCCAACTACCGTCGGCATATCGCCAATGAGACCAGCCGCCTGTTCGCCTCGGGTGCCGTCTGGCCAGACATGGCGCGGGCGCTGCGGATCAACGCCACCATGCTCCCCGACTCGCTCCGGGACTCGACGACCGCCGCGAGCGTCCGCTGGCATGCGGCGTCCGCGATCCGGACCGCCGAGCGACAACTCGCCGCCGGGGCGAGCGACGCGGCGGCGGCCACGCTTCGCGCGATCCCCGACCTGCTCGAGGTGCTCTCCGGCCAGTCCGTCTCGGGCGTCGCCTCGCGTCGCCTGGCATTACTTCGGTCGCGGCTCCGGCAGGAAGTCCCGACGCAGCGGGCCGCATGATCGCGGGGCGGGATCGCCCCATCAGCCCATGAACGACGCCCCGCTTCTTCCGCTCCGACCGCCGGCAGCCCGCCGCCGCCGGGCGATCGTGTTCGCCCACTTCGACCCGGATGGCGGCTTCGACCCGCACGTCGTGCACGCCGTCACCGCGTACCGTCCGTTCGCCGACCGGCTGGTGGTCGTATCGAACGGCAGCCACCGGCTGCCGGCGGAACTTACCGGGATCGTCGACGACTTCGTGCCGCGGTCAAACGAGGGCTACGATTTCTGCGCCTGGAAAGACGGCCTTGCGAAACTCGATCGCACTTCTTTCGACGAGATCATCTGCGTCAACGATAGCGTCTATGGGCCGCTCTTCGACCTTGCCCCTGCCTTCACTACTCCCCGCACGGCTGCCGCAGACCTCTGGGGAATGGTGGTTTCCGATCAGCCAACGAGCCGGGCCATGCCTCGACAGCGACACCTCCAGTCGTGGTTTTTCGGCATGCGTCGCCGGCTGCTGGAATCGTCCTGGTACGACCGCTTCTGGTCGGGTGTCAGGCCGCTGGCGACGAAGCGCGACGTGATCGAGCGATTCGAGATCGGCCTGTCGGCGTCCGCCATCGAGGCGGGATTCACCGTGGCCGGGCTGTACGACGCCTCGAGGGCGTCGCAGGTCAGCCTCCGCGAGGTGCTGCCGCAGGTATCGCTCCTTGCGCCGCGTCGATCGTGGCGGCTGGTCCGCAAGAGCCGCCGCACCCCCCACAATCCGAGCGAACTGGTCTGGTGGCGGCTGCTCGAGGCGGGCGTGCCCTACGTCAAAATCGGCCTGTTTCGGGTGAATCACTACGGGATCGACCTCGGCCGCGTGGTGGCGGCCCTGGGGCGGACAACCCCGTACGATCTGGGGCTGATCCACCGCCATCTGGCCCGGTGCGGATGACCCCGGCGGCCCCGGGCCCCCCGGGAAACCGAGCCGACTCGTCGCCTGGAAACGAGCCCTGTATAACTGTGTCGGTTACGGACAGGCCGGCGGGCGACGAGCCCCCGGCTTTTTTAGGACCCGACTTCGTGACGAATTTCACGAAGTCGATTCCTGCGGCCGAAATTCGCACATCGCCAATCTGAAGCCCCATCCCGCCCGAGGCCCCATGGACGCGATCCTCCCCGTGTTGCTGTTCGTCGCGATCGCGGCGGCGGTCTCGGTCGGCCTCGTGGTGGCCGCGGGGCTGATCGGCCCCCGGCGGTCCGGGGCTGTGAAGGAGATGCCGTACGAGAGCGGCATGGATCCCTTCCACGACACCAAGCGGCGATTTGACGTTCGCTTCCACCTGGTCGCGATCACCTTTCTGGTGTTTGACGTCGAACTGCTGTTCCTCTACCCGTGGGCCGTCGCCAGCCGCTCGGCGGCTGGGATCGATGCCGCTGTGGACGGCGGGCTCGTCTCCTCCCGCGGACTCGTATTTGGCGGTGCGATGCTGTTTATCGCCCTGGTCGTTGTCGGCTTCGCCTATGACTGGCGCAAGGGGGTGTTTCGATGGCGGTAGTGCATTCCGGTTCGTCTGGCGGTCTCGAGCTTCCCGAAAATGTCATGGTCGGCCAACTCGATGCGTTGGCAAACTGGTGCCGCAAGAACAGCCTCTGGCCGATGCCCTTTGCCACGGCCTGCTGCGGCATCGAGTTGATGGCCACGGGAGCCGCCAAGCACGATCTGGCGCGGTTTGGAGCGGAGGTCTTTCGCTTCAGTCCCCGGCAGTGCGACCTGATGATCGTCGCCGGCCGGGTGGTGATGAAGATGCTTCCGGTGCTGCAGCGGATCTGGCAGCAGATGCACGAGCCGAAGTGGTGCATTTCGATGGGCGCCTGCGCCAGCACCGGCGGCGTGTTCGATACCTATGCCGTCGTGCAGGGTATCGACCGCTTCATCCCGGTCGACATGTACGTGCCGGGCTGCCCACCGCGGCCCGAGCAGCTCATTCAGGCGATCATCGACCTCCAGGACAAGATCCAGCGCGAAGGCACGATCACGGGCCGCGAGTTCGACACCGCAGGTCGCCAGCTCCGGAAGCGGGCCCTCGTGGAGATGGCCGGCCCGCTGACGAGCGACGCCTCGCGAAACCCCATGCTCCAGCGGGAACTCGCCGCCGCCGCCGACGCCGTGGCCGCGAAAACCTGACCGCCGACCGACTCACCCGCCACTCACCCACCCATCACGCCTGTCTCCGCCCATGCCTTCCATGCCTCTCGCTGTCGACGACATCCTCGCCGGTCTGGCCGCCCGGTGCGGCGCTGTGGAAACGAGTGTCTTCCGCGGCCAGACTCGGGTGGTCGTGCCGGAGCCCCGGTCGTTTGAGGCCCTCGCCTGGCTCAAGGAGCAGGGCTTTGATCTCCTCATCGACGTCACCTGCGTCGACTACCTCGAGTATCCCGGTGCCAAGCACCGCTACGGCCTCGTCTACCTGCTCGTTTCGACGGCCACCAACTGCCGGCTCACGGTCCGTGTGTTCGTCGACGATCCCGACCCCACAGTGAAGAGCGTGGTGCCGCTCTGGGCAGCAGCCAACTGGCTCGAGCGCGAGGTCTGGGATCTGTTTGGCATCCGCTTCTCAGGCCACCCCGATCTGCGACGCCTCGTCATGCCGCAGGAGTTCACCGCGCACCCGCTCCGCAAGGACTACCCGCTTCAGGGCCGCGGCGAACGCCACAACTTTCCGATCATCACCCGCGACCACAGCTGACCCCCACCCATGTCCATCGCCACTCCAGAGTTTGGCACCGCCGGTCCCGAGGCGGGAGCGCGTTCCGAGGACTACCTCTGGACGCTCAACTTCGGCCCGCAGCATCCTGCCACCCACACCACGCTCCGCCTCGTGCTCAAACTCGACGGCGAACGGGTCGTCGACGCCATGCCGGAGATGGGCTACCTCCACTCAGGCTTCGAAAAGATCGGCGAGCACCTCAGCTTCAATCAGTACGTCACGGTGACGGACCGGATGAACTACATCTCTCCGATGGCCAACAACGTGGCCTGGCACGGCGCGGTCGAGACCCTGCTGGGCATCGAACTCACGCCGCGATGCACCTACATCCGGACGATCATCGCGGAGCTGGCCCGGATCAGCGACCACCTGCTGAGCAACGGGGCCGTGGGCCTCGACACCGGGGCCTTCACCTTCTTCCTCTACGGCTTCTACCAGCGGGAAGTCATCTACGATATTTTCGAGACGCTCTGCGGAGCCCGGTTCACCAACTCCTACACCCGCGTCGGCGGCGCCTCCCACGACTTCACGCCGCTGGTCATCGAGAAGATCCGCATCTTCCTCAAGAACTTCCCCAAGACGCTCAACGACATGGAGCGGCTGCTGACGCGAAACCGCATCTTTGTCGACCGCACCAAGGGCGTGGGGGTGCTGACGAAGGAAGAGGCGATCAACGGCGGGGCTACCGGGCCGGTGGCCCGGGCCAGCGGCGTGACCCGAGATCTCCGGAAGGACGACCCCTATCTCGCCTACGGGGATCTCGATTTCCAGGTCTGCTGCGCCAGTGCCGGCGACTGCTACTCCCGCTATCTCGTCCGCATGCAGGAGATGCGCGAGAGCCTCCGGATCGTGGCTCAGGCGCTGGAGAACCTGCCGGCCGGGCCCGTCGACGTGGGCATCGGCCAGCGGGTCGCGCGGCCCACGAAGCAGCAGGTGTATTCGACGATCGAGGGCACGATCTCGCACTTCGAACTCTCGATGAGCAACCGCGGCTTCGAAGTGCCCCACGAGGAATCGTATGCCGCAACCGAGGCCCCCAACGGCGAACTCGGCTTCTACATCGTGGGTGACGGCAGCGAGAACGCCTACCGGGCCCGCTGCCGGCCGCCGAGCGTGCTTCACTTCGCCCTCTTCCCGCAGCTGATCCGCGGCCACACGCTCTCCGACGTGGTCGCCGTGCTCGGCAGCCTCAACATCATCGCCGCGGAACTCGACCGATGATCGCCAAGCGCAGCGTGCTCACCGACGAGATGGTTGCCAAGATCGAGGCGCTCGCGCCCCGGTATCCCAACCGCCAGGCGCTCACGCTCCCGGCCCTGCACATCGTCAACGCCGAACTGCGGCACGTGCCACTCGAGGCCGTGGCCGAGATCGCCGCCATTCTGGGGCTGGCCCCGGCCGAGGTGCAGGACACGCTCAGCTTCTACCAGTTCTTTTATCAGGAGAAACCGCACGGCACGGTCCGGGCGTTTGTCTGTCGGTCGATCTCCTGTGCCCTGCGCGGCGGCGACCAGCTGCTCGAACACCTCTGCCATGCCAACGACATCCGGCCGTATGGCACCACGGCCGACGGATCGCTCACGATCGAGCCTGCGGAGTGCCTCGGGGCCTGCGACTTCGCCCCGTGCATCCTCGCCAACGACGACCTGCTCATGAACATGACTCCCGACACTGCCACGGCGGCACTCAAGCAGCCCCGGGCCAAGGCGACCTGACCATGCAGCCATTCAAGCCCGTGCTCCTCGAGGCCGTCGGCGTGTCCGACGGGTACACGCTCACCAGCTACAAGAGCCGCGGCGGCTACGCGCCGCTCGAGACCACGCTCTCTGAAAAGCAGCCCGCCGACGTCGTCGAGATGGTCAAGGCATCGGGCCTGCGCGGCCGCGGCGGCGCCGGCTTCTCCACCGGCCTCAAGTGGACGTTCCTGCCGAAGGACCATCCGGGCCCGATCTACCTCTGCATCAATGCCGATGAGAGCGAGCCGGGTACGTTCAACAACCGGATCCTGATGGAGGACGATCCCCATCAGGTGATCGAGGGAATCATCCTCTCCGCCTACGCGACGCGGGCCTCCACTGCCTACCTCTACCTGCGGTACGAATACCCGCGGAGCTGGCATCGCCTCCAGGCGGCGATCGACGAGGCCTACGCGGCCGGCTATCTCGGGAGCAACATCCGCGGCAGCGGCTTCTCGCTCGAGCTCTACCTGCACCGCGGCGCGGCGGCCTACATCTGCGGTGAGGAAACGGGCCTGATCGAGAGCCTGGAGGGCAAGCGGGCCTGGCCGCGGATCAAGCCCCCGTTTCCGGCGATTGAGGGCCTGTTCCGCAAGCCGACGGTCGTCAACAACATCGAAACGATGGCCTGCGTGGCGCAGATTGCCCGCCGCGGCGTCGACTGGTTCAAGTCGATCGGCGTGCCGGCCGACCCGGCCAACCCCCGTGATCCGGGCTCCTACGGGCCCAAGCTCTACTGCCTCTCCGGACACGTCGAAAAGCCCGGCTGCTACGAGGCGCCGCTGGGCATCACCGCCCGCGAACTCATCGACCACTTCGGCGGCGGTGTGTGGAAGGGACGTCGGGCCAAGGCGGTGATCCCCGGTGGCATCTCGATGGGACTCATGACCGAGAGCGAACTCGACACGCCGTTGGATTTTGCCGGCCCCGGCAAGGTGGGCTGCCTCGGCCTGGGCACGGCGGCCGTGGTGGTGATCGATGAGACGGTGAGCATCGTCGACTTCCTGCACAACTCCTGCCGATTCTTCGCCCACGAGTCGTGCGGCCAGTGCACGCCCTGCCGAGAGGGCACGAGCTGGTCGCTGCGGCTCTTGGAGCGGATCAAGGCGGGCAGGGGGCGGCTCAAGGATCTCGACATCCTGCTTGAAATCGGATCCACGATGGGCATGATGCCCGGCAGCACGATCTGCGGTCTGGCCGACGGCGCCGCCTGGCCGATCAAGAACGCGATCAAGAAGTTCCGCGGCGAGTTCGAAGACACCATCAAGCGGACCAATCCAAGCGGCTGGATGGTGACCGACCCCGTGCCCGCCCTGCCGATCGTCGGAGCCCACTGATGCCAGTCGTCATCGTCGACGGAACGGAAATCGAGATCGGGGCCGACGAGCGGCTCAACTGCATCGAGGCGGCCCGCCGCGCCGGGAAGGAGATCCCCCACTACTGCTGGCATCCCGGGCTGTCGGTCGTCGCCAGCTGCCGGATGTGCCTGATCGAGACCGGCCAGCGTGACGCCGCCACTGGCAAAGTAACGATGGTGCCGAAGCTCGTCCCCGGCTGCCAGACGCCGGTCAAGGACGGGACGGTGATCGTCACCGAGAGTCCGTTGGTGACGGAAAGCCGGGCGCGGGTCGAGGAGGCCCTGCTGATCGACCACCCGATCGACTGCCCGATCTGCGACAAGGCGGGGGAGTGCCTGCTGCAGGACTACCACTTCGAGCACGGGCAGCCAGAACGCCGCGCCGACCTCCATGCCTTCTCCAGCCGCAAGCGGGACGTCGGCCCGACTGTCACGCTGTTCGTCGACCGCTGCATCATGTGCACCCGGTGCGTGCGGTTTACCCGCGAGATCTCGGGAACCAGCGAACTGATGGTGACCAGTCGCGGCGCGAAGGAGGAGATCGACGTCTTCCCAGGCCATCCGCTCGCCAACAAACTCTCGGGCAACGTGGTCGACCTCTGCCCCGTGGGCGCCCTTGGCGACAAGGACTTTCTCTACCAGCAGCGGGTCTGGTTCCTGAAGCGGGAGGCCAACGTCTGCGGCGGCTGCTCGGCCGGCTGCTCGATCTTCACCGAGCACAACCAAGACGCCGTGTATCGGCTGAAGCCCCGAGAAAATCCCCACGTCAACGGGTGGTGGATATGCGACGACGGCCGCTATGGCTGGCATCACCTCCACGATGCCGCGCGGATCCTCGAAGCGTCTCGACGATCACCCTCCCCTGCCCCTCGTGGCACTGGCGTGGCCGCACCGGCGGCTGAAACCGTGGAGTGGTCCGAGGTCGTGACGAAACTCCGCGATGACCTCAAGGCGGCCGGTCGGCTGGCCGTGGCAGTCTCCCCGATGCTCACCGTCGAGGAGGCGTGGATGCTCTGCGCTGTCGCGCGGTCGATCGACCCGCAGGCCTTCCTGGCGATGGGCTTCGTGCCGACGTCGGGGGCCGACGAATCCTTTCCAGGCGGGTTCACGATCCGTGGTGAGAAGTGCCCCAATCGCCGTGGCGTTGAGGAGGTGCTGGCGGTGTATGGCGCCGGAGGTCGGTCATGGACCGATCTCGTTGCCCACATCTCCGCCGGCAGCGCCGACGCGGCCTGGATTACCGCCGGGTACCCGGGCCCCTGGATCGACACGGCCGCCGCCGATACCTTCGCCGGCCTCAGGCACCTTGTCGTGCAGGACCTGTTCGACTCACCGTTGATGCGGCTCGCCTCCTGGCGGCTTCCAGCCGTAGGCTTTGCGGAGAGAAACGGCACCTGGGTCAATGTCGCCCACCGGGCCCAGAGTTTCCGGCAGGCGATCCGGCCGCCGGCAGGCGTCTGGCCAGAGGGCCGCCTGTTCTGGAACATGCTCGGCCGCCGTGGCCTCTATGACCCTGTCGCGGT
>QWQL01000054.1 GCA_003670825.1 Planctomycetota bacterium | reverse complement strand
TTGCCCGGCTCGGCGACGACCGCAAACCGGTAGCGGTCGCGGGTCTTCTCCTCGGGCTTCTCCGGCGCCACGAGCGTCCAGCCCCCTTCGAGCGGATGCTCGAGCAGCACCTTCACCGCGTTCTTCCCGGAGTTCTTCACCTCGAAGACCTTCGCCCGGGCGAGCTTCCGGGCGGCGAACAGCGTGCCCTTCACGAGCCGCACGTTGACGATCTCCTCGGCCCGCCCCTCCCCACGGGCCGCCACCTCCACGTCGAGATCGACGGCGTAGCTCACCAACCGCTCGGTGCCGGGCGCCATGTCCTCGATGCGGGCATCGCCGGAGTAGCTCCCGCCACCCGCCTGGTCATAGACAGTGAGCGGGCCCTGCATGAGATGGAGACCGGTCGTGTTCTTGAGCCGAAGCCCGGAGAGCGGATGCCTGGCGAGCACCCGCTCGTCGTAGATCGCCACCTTCTCGGCCTCGACCTCGGCGGCGACGATCGGCAGCATCGCCGACCGCTGCCGCTCGAGCGTGACCGGCTTCTCGATCTCGTAGCGGAAGAGTTCGCCGAGATCGCTGCCGGCCGCCGCCGTCTGCATGGCCGCAATGCCCGCGATAGCGCTCCCCCTGGCCGCGCCGCCCCCCTGCGCACTGAAAGCGTCGATCGCGATCGCCCCGTCGGCCGCCATCGCCGCCGGCGCGGCGGGCCGCCCCTTGGCCTGCTCCCGCCGGGCGAGGCCACCACGAGCCCCCCGCTCGTCGAGCCGTCGGTCCGCCTGGGCGAGCTGCTTGTCGGCATCGGACATGGTCTGGCCGTAGACCTGCGGCCGCAGCGACGCGTAGAGCTCGGGCTCCACGAAGGGCCGCGGCACGTAGAGCGGCTGGTAGAGGTCCATCACAAACGAGATCGGCCGGCCGCTGACCAGCGCCATCCGCACGTTTCGCCAGTCGGCGTCGGTCGTATTTTCCACGATCGCCCAGCCCTGGAGCCGGGCCTTCGTCGCCGCCGCATCGCCATCGAGCACGAGCCGGTAGCTCGTCTTCCAGATCGGCGACTCCTGCACGTAGCCAACGACCACGTTCCGCGGCCCCTTGCCCGTGAAGGCGATAGCCACCCCCTTCTTCTCGTTATCGGTGGCCAGTGCGAGCACGGCCAGGGCCTTCTCGAGCTCGCCCTGGAGCCGGGCATCGACGAGCTTGATCCGCGTGACCGCATCGAGCGCGAGCGTCCGCAGTCCTTCGGAGGTGAGCAGCGTGAGGAACTGCTTCTCGACCGTCTGGTCCTTGCCGACCTCCAGCCGCCGCTTCTCAACACCCACGATCGTGCCCGCCACCGGCGAGGCGGCGTCGAGTTCCACCTTCTGGCCGCGGAGCCGGCCGAGGAGGTCGCCGAGCG
The DNA here is from genome assembly GCA_003670825.1 of Planctomycetota bacterium. Lineage (GTDB taxonomy): Bacteria > Planctomycetota > Planctomycetia > Pirellulales > UBA1268 > QWPN01. The sequence goes on along the minus strand of QWQL01000054.1, from coordinate 10,842 downwards.
ACGGGTTGTCGGTGAGGTTGACGGCGAACGTGCCGAGAGTCTTCGTGACCGGGTCGCGGGAGGCGTAGGTGACGGTCGCAGCCCCGCCGTCGCGATCGAGCACGACCATGCTCTTGAGCAGGTCGTTGACATCGTCAGCCGCGAACTGCATCTCGACGGTGGCATCGCCGGTCACCTCGCCCGCGTGCTGGAAGTAGCCCACGCCCGACGTGAACAAGACCACCGACTCCAGTGGCAGCGGCAGCGGCAGCGGGGCGTCGGCGGCGCGCCCGCGGACGGTCGTGGCCAGAGCCAGGGAAAAGGCGAGGGCGAGCAGGCCGAACGTGGTTCGGATGACGGGCATGGGAAGTCTCCACGGCAGGACGGGTACATCAGGACTTGGGTCGCGGCCGCAGGCAGGATCTGCCGCGCCGGCACAGGAGAAGGTTCCCATCGTGTCGGGCCCGAGGCAAACGCCGGGCGACGAGGCCCCGGCGGGTTCTGAATCCAGCCGATCCCATATCATGTGCGTCTGCGGTTCGACCCAGGAGAGGCCCCATGGCCGGCGACTTCGACATCCAGGTGAACGGCTACGCCGGGGCCGATTTCTGCTCCCGCAGCCTCACGCTCGAACAGTGCCGCCGGGCCTGCGACGAGCTCGCCGCCGACGGCGTGGGGGGCATCCTGGCGACGGTGATCACCGATTCGATCGAGGGCATCTGCGACAAGCTCACCCGCCTGGTCGCCTACCGCGACCGCGACCCGATGATCGCCCGGATGATCGCCGGCTTCCACGTCGAGGGGCCGTTCCTGAGTCGCAAGCCGGGCTGCCCCGGCGCCCACGATCCGGCGCAGATCATGCCGGCGAACGTGGACGACGCCACGCGGATCGTCACGGCGGGCGGTGGCCTCGTGCGGCTGGTGACGCTGGCTCCGGAGTGCGACGCCGGCCTGGCGACGACGTCGTTCCTCGCGCGGCAGGGAATCACGGTATCGGCCGGCCACTGCGACCCGTCGCTCGATGAGCTCGAGGCAGCGATCGATGCCGGGCTCTCGATGGTCACTCACCTCGGCAACGGCTGCGCCCTCGACCTGCTGCGGCACGATAACTTCATCCAGCGCTCGCTCTTCCTGCACGAGCGGCTCTGGATCTGTTACATCCCCGATGGAGCCCACATTCCGTTCTTCGCGCTGGCCAACTACCTCGCCATCTCGGGCATCGATCGCACGGTCATGGTCACCGACGCGATCGTGGCGGCGAAGCTCCCCCCGGGCCGCTATGGGTACGGCGAGGGAGAGGTGGAGGTCGATGCCGCGGGGGTCGCCCGCCGACCCGGCGTCCGAAACCTGGCCGGTTCGACGATTTCGATGGGCCAGGTCCGCGAGAACCTCCGCCAGCACCTGGGCCTCGACGACGCGGCGATCGAGCGGCTCGTCGCCGTCAATCCGCGTCGCGCCGTCGGCCTCGAAGCCGATCCTCCGGCGACGGCGTGCCAATGAGGATCGCGATCCATGCCAACAGGCCTGCGCTCGGCTCAGCCGCCGCCGCGGAGGCGGCCGAGGCGGTTCGCCGCACGCTGGCCTCGGCTGACCGTTGCACGCTGGTGATCGCCGGGCTGATCGGCGACGAGCGCCGCGATCCGCCGGCCCGGCGCCGTCATCGCCAGGCTCTCGAGTGCCGCGATCGACACCCAGCGGCTCTCGGCGGCCGGCGTGGCGGCCCGCGTAACGCGGCGCTGCACCACGGCGCACTCGATGCGGTGGTGCGTGACGCCGTACCGCACATGACCGATCGATTCACCCGCCGCGCCGTGCGGCTCGCGGGGAAAGTCCCAGAGCCCTTCCCACCATTCGCCCGGGCCGCGACACACCAGGAGCACGCGGTCGCCGTGCCGCGTCACCACGGCCGTCTCGCGGATCTGTTTCGGAGCCCGGGCTGCAGCCATCACTGGAATCTCGGCGACGCGGCCGGCGGCGTGCGCGGCGCAGTCGCCGGCCAACGGACAGCCGCCGCAGAGCGGCCGATCGGGCGTGCAGACCATCGCGCCCAAGTCCATCAGCGCCTGATTGAAGACGCCCGCGCCCTTCCGCGGCACCACCGCCGCGGCGAGCTCCCAGATCGGTTCGTCGCCGGTGCCTCCAACGGGCTCGTCGTGCCCCGCGAGCCGTGCGAGCACGCGGCGCGAGTTGGCCTCCACGATCGGCGCGGGGAGGTCGAAGGCGATCGAGGCGATGGCGCCGGCGGTGTAGCGGCCGATCCCCGGCAGGCCCAGCAGGCCGGCAACCGTCCGCGGAAACTCCGCGGCGTGATCCGCCACCACCGCCTGCGCCGCAGCATGCAGTTGCCGGGCGCGGCGATAGTAGCCGAGGCCCTCCCAGTGCTTGAGCACGTCGGCCTCGCGGGCGGTGGCGAGCTCGCGGACGGTCGGAAACCTCGCCATGAATCGCCGGTAGAACTCCTTCACCCGCTCCACCTGCGTCTGCTGGAGCATGACCTCGCTGACCCAGACGGCGTAGGGATCGCGCGACCGCCGCCAGGGTAGGTCTCGCTTCGCGCGGGCATACCACCGCACGAGCCGCCGCCGCAGGCCCGCGGCGTCGGCGATCACCGGCGCGGGCGGCTCGGCCGCCGCGTGCCCGGTCTTCCCGGCCGCCTTCCGGACTCTCGCCACTTGCAATCCCCGATTTCCTGCGTTCAAACCACGGCAGTGTATCGCCCTCGACCGACTCCCTTCGCACCCGCATGAGCAACCAATCATCACACGGCGGCCGGGGCCGGCGGGGCGGGGCCAAGGAGAAGCTCGCCGTCGCCCGCCGCGAGACGCCGACGGGAGTTGCCTGGGAACTCGTCCATCCGCGGTGTTGCCGCAAGCGGAAGGACGACATCGAGGAGGTGGAAGCCATGGTCGAGGCGGGCGAGACGGAGATTGCCCACGACGAACTGGTCTGGCTGCTCTCGGAATGCCCCGACTTCCTCGAGGCGCACGTGCAGCTCGGGCTGATCGCCCTGGAAGAAGACGACGCCAAGCTCGCGCGGGGCCATTTCGGACGGGCCTACGAACTGGCGCTCAGGGCCGTCGACGCCGCGGGGAGTCTGCACTCGCTGCCCTACGCTCTCGACGGCAACAAGCCGTTCTTCCAGGCGGCCAAGGGACTCGTCCACTGCCTCGTCGAACTCGGCCGGCCGCAGGCGGCCAAGGAAGTCTGCCAGCGAATCAGTCCGCTCGACCCGTCCGACCCGCTTGGCATCCAGCGGATCGCCCAGCGGTGAGGGAAGCCGCGCCCATCCGTAGCCGCGGGTTTTCTACCTGCGGTTCCCCACGGCCCACCGGCGGACCGGGTGCGAGTAGGAAACCTGCACCTCCGTCAGCAGTCCAAGGCGAGGGGTGGGCCAGATCGCGGGGCTTGCGACGCCGGAGAGGCCGTATGCTGCTGCTCGGGCCGTCGCGTCAAGCAGGTATTCGTGTGATGATCATCCGCTCCCTGCCACTCGCCGCTTTTGCAGCCACCACGCTGCTCACCACGCTCGTGCCGCCGCTGGCCACGGCGGAGGCCGATGATGCCGCGCCGATGACGGCCACCGCCGCGGCCGAGACGATCCGGCTCTGGCCGGGCGACGCGCCGGCATCGCGGGGCACGGCCGACCACGACATCCCCGCCGTGGCCTGGTGGCCGGCACCAAAGCAGGCCGCACCATCGGCCGCGATCGTCGTCTGCCCGGGGGGCGGCTACGGGGGGCTCGCCGACCACGAGGGGAGCGACTACGCCAGGTGGCTGACCACGCAGGGGATCTCGGCCTTCGTGCTGAGGTACCGGCTCGGCAGCAAGGGCTACCGGCATCCCGTGATGATCGGCGACGTCTCGCGGGCCATCCGTCTGGTGCGGCACGACCACGAGCGACTGGGCATCGACCCCGGCCGGGTGGGCGTGATGGGCTCGTCGGCCGGCGGCCACCTGGCGCTCACCTCGTGCATCCAGGGTGGACCGGGCGACGACCAGGCTCCCGATCCGATCGACCGCGGCTCGTCGCGGCCCGATCTCGGCGTGCTCTGCTACCCGGTCGTGAGCATGCTGCCCGAGAAGACGCATCGCGGCTCGCGGAAAAACCTGCTCGGCGACTCGCCGAGCGAGGAACTCGCCGAGCAACTCTCCGGCGAACTCGCCGCGCATGCCGGCATGCCGCCGCTGTTCATCTGGCACACCTGGGAAGACAAGGCGGTGAAGCTCGAGCCAATTCTCGAACTCTGCCTGAAGCTCAAGTCGCACGAGCGGCCCTACGAGCTCCATGTCTTTGAGACCGGCCCCCACGGCCTCGGCCTCGGTGTGCGGCCCTACGACGCCGCGAAGCAACTCCACCCCTGGACGGGCGAATGCCGCCGCTGGCTCGGCGCGCACGGGTTTTGATGTTCTGATTTCTCCAGACACGAAAGCCCGGCTCCCGTCGCTGTCTGCGGCGGGCTTGATCGAGAGACCTGCGACCGACATGACTGCCCGTTTCATCTCGCTCGACGGCATCGACGGCGCCGGTAAGTCGGCCCAGATCGGCCGGCTCGCCGACTGGCTGCGGGGCCGCGGCCAGACCGTGACGACCTGCCGCGACCCCGGATCGACGCCCGTCGGCGACGCCGTCCGCGCGATCCTGCTCGACCGCCACGATCTGCACCTCGCAGCCACCGCCGAGATGTTTCTCTACATGGCGGCGCGGGCACAGCTGGTGGCCGAGGTCGTGAGGCCTGCTCTCGCCCGTGGCGAGTGGGTCGTCTCCGATCGCTATCTGCTCGCCAACATCGTCTACCAGGGGCATGCGGGCGGTCTCGATCCGGAGGCCATCCGGGGTGTGGGGGGCATGGCCACCGGCGGCCTGATGCCTGACCTCGTCGTGCTGATCGACGTCGATCTCGAGACCGCGGCCCGCCGGCTCGACCGCCCGCTCGACAAGCTCGAGAATCGGGGTGCCGAGTTCCGCCGTCGGCTCCGGGCCGGCTACCTCGCCGAGGTCGCGGGTCATCCCGAGGGCATCGCGGTGGTCGACGGCACCGCCGGCATCGACGAGGTCGCGGAGCGAATCCGCGACACGATCCAGTCGACGTTTCCAGAACTCGCCTGAGGGCCGTCGTCTATGGCATGGCAGGGCATCGAGGGACACGACGCGATCGCGGCACGGTTCGTGGCCGCAGAGGCTCACGGCCGGGTCGCCGGCTCCTATCTCTTCGTGGGGCCACCCGGGGTTGGCAAGGGCGCCTTCGCCCTGGCGCTGGGCCGGTCGCTCACCTGCCAGGCACCGCAGCCGGGGCTCGTGGCCTGCGGCAGGTGCGGATCGTGCGTGCAGGCGCAGGCCGGCAGCCATCCCGACATCGACGTCGTCCGAAAGCCCGACGAACGGTCGACGATCCCAATCGACCTGCTGATCGGCGACAACGCCCACCGCATGCGAGAGGGGCTCTGCTGGCGGATCCTGCTGCGGCCCTCAGTTGGTGACCGCAAGGTCGCCGTGATCATGGACGCCGACCATCTGGATGAGGCGGCCAACTGCCTGCTCAAGACACTGGAGGAGCCGCCGCTGGGGGCTGTCATCATTCTCGTGGGAACGTCGATCGAGCGGCAGCTGCCCACGATCCGCTCGCGGTGTCAGGTGATCCGGTTCGCACCGCTGCCCGCCGAGAAGGTGCGGCTGGTGCTCGAGCGGGAATCCCACGCGGCGGATTCGCCGGTGGATGCCGCAACGCTCGACGCGTGCAGCCGTGCGGCGGGGGGCAGCCTCTCCCGGGCGCGGCTCCTGCTCGATCCCGAAATCACCGCCTTCCTTGGCCGGCTGCTCGAACTCTTGGCGCGGCACCCGCTGCACGGCGTCGACCTGGCCCGCGAACTGATCGCCTTCGTCGACGCGGCCGGTAAGGAGGCCCCGCCGCGGCGAGCACGACTGCGGATCGTGCTGGAGTCGGCGCTCGAGGTGTTCCGGGCGGCCGCCACCGGGGCCGTGGGACGGGCGACGTCCGACCCAGCGCTGGCCCGGGCCGCCCAGGCCTGGACCGCGGACGTCGACGCGGCGCTGGCCGCCGTCGATGGCACACTCGACGCGCTCGGCTACGTCGACCGCAACGCCCACATCAGCGTGGTCATCGACGCGTGGACGGCGATCCTCGAAGAGCCACGGCTCGCCAGGCTCTCCTGAACGCCCGCGGCGACGCGGCCCACCCATCCAGCCCCGCTGGCCGGCGTCACGTCGCTTCCCCGGCTCTCCAGATCCAAGGCGGCGGCGGCCTGACCCTGCGGGCTGCAGCGTCGCGGATCGATTTTTCCGACGGCGCCAGTCGATCCATGTGGAAGGGTCGTACCGATGGCGGACGGCCCACATTCAACGGCAGGCGGGCCTCGTTCGATCATGGCGACCACGCACGGCACCACCGCACGCCGCGGGGGTCACATCGTCGCAGCGGCATTCGTGTCGGGCCTTTCGTTCGCGCTGGCGGTCACCGGCCCGGCGGCCTGGGAGCCTCCGCCGGAGTCGATCTTCCAGATTGACGACGCGGGCGACGGCGATCGCAACAACGCCGTCACGGTTGCCATCGAGGACGTTCCCGTGGAGGCGGAACGGCCACCCATCGCCGTCGAAGAGAACCTCCCCGCCGCCGCGGTCCTGCTTGCATCCAAGCCCACGCCACCGCCTCCCACGCCGCTACCGGAACGGCTGGCCCTCGCCGATGCGCCCGCTCCCATCGGCCATGCGATCATCGCGCAGGCGCTGCCGACCTCAGTTCGCGACGACGTGCGTGTCGAGCAGCCGGCTACGCCACAGCCGATGGCGACCGCCGGTCCTTTGCTCCCCACACCGGCATTTCCCCACGAGGTCGGCGACGAGGCCGTCGTGCCCGCGGAGTCTCCCTCGCTGCGAGCGCTCGTCACGCGATTACAGGCGGAACAACTCCCCGCCCCCGCAGCGGCGGCAGATGCATCGCTCCCGATCGAGAGGCTCCGGGAGTCCCCTGCCGCCGCCCCGCTGCCCGGCGAGGCATGGACCGATCCCGACGGCGTCAACTGGACCGAGTCACCCGCCCCCGGGCAGCCTCCCGAGCCCGCGCCCCGCGGCGGCAGGCTCCTGGGCCGGATCGCCGATCGCCGCGCCGAGTTTCGTGCTGACACCGGCTCCGGCTCCGACGCCGACGCAAGCGCCGCACCGCCCGGCGCCGGACGACTGCTCGACCGAGTCCGCGACCGGATCGCCCAGCGGGCCTCCCCCGACCGGCCGGCGGCCGGTGGAGCGGCCGCGCCGCCGACGAACGACGGCACCCAGTGGCCGACGCCCGAGGCGCTCATCGGGCAACTGCGGCAGCTCGCCAGCAGCGGCGACACCAGCCCTGCCGCGACCTGGGCCGCCGACACCCTGGGGTCGCTGGCGACCGCCACGGATACATCGGGCCCCGGCGACACCGCCGGTGAGGCACCGCTCATCGTGCTCGGCGACCGCGTGCCGGAAGGGATGAAGATCGCCGATGACACCCCCGACGCGCCCCTGGCCTCGCAGATCCGGCGGGCGGCGCTGGCCCTCTCGCGCCGCGTGGCTGTCTGGCGGGCGGCGACATCGTGCTGCGCGGAGACCGGAGCCGCTCCCCCGGCGATCGCCGGGGCGGAGGTGGGCCCGGGCCTCGCTGCCGCCTGCACCACCATCGAGGTCGCGCGGCTCCTCGACGGGCTGGAACGGTACGAAGTGTCGCGGGATCCGGCCGACGCCGCCCAGGTGCGGGAGTCGCTGCGGGCGGTCGTGGCGACCACGCTCCCCGCCGCGCGGGCGCTGGATCGTGCCGTTCACGACCACTATCTTTCGCCGAACGTCCGGATCGCGATCAACGACGCCTTCGTGGAGAAGATGCTCCCGGAGTCGACGGTCACCACCGGCCCGCTGCAAGACTACGTGCTCGGCAGAAAGGTGCGGGGCACGAAGACCGTCGAGCAGTCCACGGCGATCCGCTTCACGCCGCATCCCACCGAGATCCGGCTCGAACTGCTGGTGATGGGCGAGGTGGCCTCGCGGACGGTCACCAACGCGGGCTCGGTGGCGATTCACTCCCGCGGCCTGTCGACGTTCACGGTGTTCAAGCCGCTGGAGGTGTCACCGCGCGGGCTCTCGTTCGGAGCAGCCCGCGGCTCGGCATCCAACCAGTCGCAGCTGGCCGGCATCGAGACCAGCTTCGACTCGGTCCCGCTGATGGGTTCGATTGTCCGCGGCTTCGTCCGCAACCAGCACGATGAGAACCTCGACCAGGCCACGCGGGAGGTCAACGTCAAGATCGTCAGCCGCGCCTGTCATGAGGTCGATCAGCAGACCGAGCCGCAGTTCACGAAACTGGCGGAGCAGATCCGCGAGCGGTTCTGGGCGCCGATGGAGCGGCTCGGCCTCGACCCCACCGCCGTCGCGCTCGAGACCTCATCATCCGGCGCGACGGCGCGGCTCCGGCTCGCCGCCGCCATGCAGCTTGCGGCCCACACGCCGCGGCCGAGGGCGCCGGAGGACTCGCTGTTCAGCATGCAGGTGCACGAGTCGAGCGTGAATAACGCCTGCGGACGGTTCGGCCTGGCCGGCCGGAAGCTGAGCCTCGAGGAGCTCACGCGGCTCGTCTGCTCGCAACTCGGCCTGCCGCCGCAGGTGCCAGACGACCTCCCCGCGGGGGTCGACGTGACATTCGCCGCGGCCGAGCCCGTGCGGATCGAATGCCGCGACGGACTCGTGCAGGTCCGCGTCTCGCTCGACGCGCTGGAGAGCGGCCGCCGGAACAACTGGTACGACATCGTGGCCCAGGTCGCCTACCGTCCGGTGGCCGACGGCCTGCAGGTCAGGCTCGAACGCGAAGGGCCGGTGCAGCTCAGCGGGCCGGGCCACAAGGGGCGCATGGAGTTCGGCCTCCGCACGATCTTCGGGAAGATGTTTCCGAAGGAGCGGCCGGTGAAGCTGGTGCCGGTGAAGATGCTGGCCAACCCGCGACTCGCCGGGGTGCAGGCGGTGCAGGCCGTCAGCGCCGATGGCTGGCTGGCGATCGCGCTGGCGACGACCACCCAGGCCGGCGGCGGGCGGACCTCCGCCACGGCCACCAGGCCGCCCGAGGCGACCCAGCGGCTCCTCCGCCGCTGACGCGTCGCTGTTCTGCGCGTCGACGCATGGCGGTGACGGGTTGCAGACCACCACCAGCCTCGGCCTACACTCTGTGGGCCCGTCCACACCCCTGGAGCCCCGCCGATGCCTGCCACCGAGCCGACGTTTCGCACTGAGTCTGACAGCATGGGCGAGGTTCGGGTTCCCGCCGACCGCTACTGGGGCGCCCAGACGGAGCGGTCTCTCGACAACTTCAAGATCGGCGTCGACCGCTTTCAGTGGGGCCGCCCTCTCAAGCAGAGCCTGGGCATCCTCAAGAAGTGCGCAGCGCTGGCCAACGGCGAACTCGGCCAGCTCCCCGCTGAGACCGTGGCGCTGATCTCGCAGGCGGCCGACGAGGTGATCGCCGGCAGGCTCGACGACCACTTTCCGCTGGTGGTTTTCCAGACCGGCAGCGGCACGCAGTCGAACATGAACGCCAACGAGGTGATCTCGAACCGCGCCATCGAGATCGCCGGCGGGGTGCTGGGCTCAAAGAAGCCGGTCCACCCCAACGACGACGTCAACCGCGGCCAGTCGTCGAACGACACGTTTCCGACGGCGATGCACATCGCCGCCGTGCAGGTGATCCACGACCGGCTGCTGCCGGCGGTGCGGCAACTTCGCGACGTGTTCCTCGCACTCGAGACGAAGCATGCCGACCTCGTGAAGATCGGCCGTACGCACCTCCAGGACGCAACCCCGATCACGCTCGGCCAGGAAATCTCGAGCTGGCGGGCCCAGCTCGACGACCGGATCGCTGGAATCGAACGGGCCCTGCCCGGCCTCTACGAACTGGCGATCGGTGGCACGGCGGTGGGCACCGGGCTCAACGCCCATCCGAGGTTCGGCGACGTGGCGGCCTCCTTCATCGCCCGGGAGACCGGGCATCCGTTCGTCTCGGCGCCAAACAAGTTCGCGGCGCTCTCCGCCCACGACGCCATGGTCGACGTGAGCGCCGCAGAGCGCGGCCTCGCGATCGCCCTGTTCAAGATCGCCAACGACATCCGCCTACTGGCCTCGGGCCCCCGCTGCGGCATCGGCGAGATCTCGATCCCGGAGAACGAGCCCGGCAGTTCCATCATGCCCGGCAAGGTCAACCCGACGCAGTGCGAGGCGATGACGATGGTCTGTGTGCAGGTGTTCGGCAACGACGCCGCGGTGGCCTTTGCCGGCTCGCAGGGGCACTTCCAGCTCAACGTCTTTAAGCCGCTGATGGTGCACAACGTGCTCGAGAGCGCGGATCTGATCGCCGACGCCTGCGACTCGATGCGGATTCACTGTGCGACGGGGATCGAGCCGAACCTGGCCCGGATCAGGCACCACCTCGACGACTCCCTGATGCTCGTCACGGCACTCAACACCCACATCGGCTACGAGAAGTCGGCGAAGATCGCCAAGCAGGCCCATGTGCAGGGGACGAGCCTGAAGGAGGCCGCGGTGGGCCTGGGCTACGTGACCCCCGAGCAGTACGACGCCTGGGTCGTGCCCGTGGAGATGACGCGACCGCTGGCGACATGATTGGCCGGCTCGGGGGCGGCAAAAGTCGCGTCGCCCGGGCGAGGATACGCCCAAGGCTCCGCGAGCGTTCGCCGACCCCCTTCGCCGAGCCGCCCTCGCTTACGGAGATGACGCTCCACATAACATGGATGCCCTCTAAATCGCCGCCGCTGCGGTCTCGCCCGTCCGGATCCGCACGACCTCAGCGAGATTCGTCACGAAGATCTTGCCGTCGCCCA
>QWQL01000184.1 GCA_003670825.1 Planctomycetota bacterium | reverse complement strand
CCTCCGCGGGGGGGCGGGGCTCGTGGAACTGATCGTGCCCGAGACGGTGGTGCCGATCGCGGCTGGCTTCGACCCCTGCGTGATGACCCGCGGGCTACCTGCGGCGGCCGACGGCACGTTCGCCGTGGGGGCGGCCGAGATGCTTCTCCCACGGCTCGAGCGGGCCGCTGCGGTGGCGGTCGGCCCTGGCATCGGCCGGTCTGCTGCCGTTGCCGAGCTCGTGCTCGCCCTCTGGCGCGACCTGCCCATCCCTGCCGTCTTCGACGCCGACGCGCTCTGGGCACTGGCAACCGCGGCAGACCGGCTCGGGGAGCACGCGGGGCCTCGGATCATGACCCCGCATGCCGGCGAGATGCTCCGGCTGCTCGGCTGCGATCCGGGGAGTCCGCGGGCCGACGACCGGGGAGCGCTCGAACGCGCCGCCTCCGAGATGGCGGCGGCCACCGGGGCGGTGATCGTGCTCAAAGGCGCCGGCACGCTGATCACGGCGGCCGACCGCCGGGCGAGCAATGAGACGGGCAATCCCGGCATGGCCACGGCGGGCACCGGCGACGTGCTGACGGGCCTCACGGCGGCGGGACTGGCGCACGGGATGGCCCCCTTCGATGCGGCCCGGCTCGCCGTGTGGGTGCATGGCCGCGCGGGCGACGTGGCGGCGGCCGATCTCGGCGAGGTCTCGATGACGGCCCGCGACCTGCTCGAGAGGCTGCACGTCGGATTTCGGGAGCTGGCGACCTAACGCGGGTTCGGTTTCGGTGGATCGCCGGCTCGGGGGCGGCACAAGTCACCGCTCCGCGGTCCTCTGGATTGTCGCCGGGGCGAGGATACGCCCAACGCTCCTCGAGCGTTCGCCGACCCCCTTCGCCTACCCGCCCTCGCTTACGGAGACGACGCTCCACATAGCTTGGATGCGATCTAGAACGCATTCGACTTACGTGTATCGCCGGCTCGGGGGCGGCAAAAGTCTCGTCGCCGGGCGAGGATACGCCCAAGGCTCCTCGAGCGTTCGCCGACCCCCTTCGCCTACCCGCCTGTGCTGATGCAGGCAACGCTCTCCGTAATTCCGGATGGGCTCTAGCGAACCGACGTGGCCGAGAACTCGGCCAGCCGCGTGACGTCGGCGACGCCGTCGTCGCGGGCGATCCAGAACCGCAGCCCCGCGACGTGTCGCATGCGGTGGCCGCCGGTGAACGACCCGAAGGCGGGCATCACCAGCAGCGACTCCTCGGCCACGAAGCACCTGTCTGTGATTCGATCCCGGCCGCTCGCCGTGATCGATACGGTGGGGTGCAGGTGGCCGGCGATCGTGAAGCACGTGCGACCCGGTTCGGGGAGTTCGGTCGCGGGCTCGTGGACAAAGTGGAACGGGGGCTCGTCGTGCGTCCGCATGCAGGAGTCGATGCCGAGCGAGGGGGGAATCTTGCCGATGACGCGGTCGTGGTTGCCGACGATCAGCATCACCTCGGTGCCCGCGATCCGTGCCCGGGTCGCGGCAAACTCGTCGAACACCTGCGCGGTGCAGCCGCCGCGGGCGTGGAACAGGTCGCCGAGCACGATCAGGCGGCGGGCCTTCGTGGTGGCGACGAGCCGCTCGAGGCGGGCGAGGTCGGCCTGGGCCGAGCCCTCGGGCACCGCGATGCCGGCCCGCCGAAACGTCGCCGCCTTGCCGAGGTGCACGTCGCCGATCAGGAGAGTGGCCGAGGCCGGCAGAAACGCCGCCCGCCCCGGCAGGAGCAGGATGTCGGCCGAACTCTCGGCAAGCGGCAGTGAGTCAGCGACGTCGATCCGCACCGGTAGCCTCCGACCCTCATTCTTACAGGATCGTGAGGCAGCAGGTCACTCGCTCCGATGGCGGGGGTCAGGGTTTTCCGGCCGCCTGCTCCAGATCCCGGGCCATGTCGGTGATCCGCGCGAGCCAGTCCTTCGTCGAGAGCCGCGACTGGACAAACTCGGCCCAGATCGGAAAGGCCAGCGGCGAGATCCGGGGCGTGGACACGACCCGGATGTGCTTGCCGGCGATCGCCTCGACCGCGTCGTGGAGCCGACGAAACTCGAACTGCTGTTCCAGCACCTCGCGGCGGGCCTGGGCGAGAAGCATGTTGCCCGCGTCGTGCTCGGCCAGCACATCGAAGATCAGGCCTGCCGACGCCTGGGTCTGCCGGTCGCTCCGCGATCCGCCCGCGACGAGCCCCGCCACGCGGGCGATCTCCCGGAAGTGACGGCGGGCCATCTCGGTCGAGTTGAGGCAGGCGAGCAGGTCGTCGAGCAGGTTGACGGGCGAGAGGAGTTGCCGCCAGGCCCGCTCGTCGGCGACCACGGCGTCGGGGCCGGAGAGTTCGAAACCCCAGTCGTTGCAGGCCAGCGTGAGCGTGCTCGGCGTCGAGCGTGCGATCCGCCAGGCGACGAGCGCCGCGAGGCCCTCGTGCACGAGCCGTCCGGCGAACGGAAACACGAACACGTGGTGGCCGTCGCGGCCCTGCCAGGTCTCGACGAGGAGCGTGTCGTGGTCGGGGAGCCGACTCCAGCGCGACTGGATCTCGAGCAGCGGCAGCACGGCAGCCACCTCGCGGGGAGCGGTGGTGATGCCGCCGGGAGCGGTCGCGTCGCGGACCAGGTCGAGGACAGCGGAGGAGAGGAGCGTGGAAAGCGGCATCCGACCGCCGTTCCAGCGGGGCACCTGCAGGGCGATGGTCGCCCGGCTTCGCTTCACCCAGGCAGTGAGGCCGTCAAACCTGAAGAGCACCAGCGGTCGGCCCGCGAACAGGAAGCGATCCCCGGCGTTGAGCCGTGAGATGAACGACTCCTCGACCGTGCCGAGCCGGCCACCGCGGAGCCACTTCACCTCCACCGTCGCGTCGCCGGCGATCGTGCCGATGCTCATCCGGTGCCGGCGGGCGAGGGCCTTGCTGGCGATGTACCAGCGGCCGAAGCGTTCGACGATCTTCGCGTAGTCGGGGTAGGCAGCGAGGGCGGGTCCGCCCCGGGCCGCGAAGTCGATCGCCCAGCGCCACGAGGCGTCGTCGAGGTCGGCGAAGGCCCGCGTGCGGCGGACCTCGGCGAGCAGCTCCTCCTCGCGAAAGCCGCCGCTGCAGGCGACGGTGACGATGTGCTGGGCGAGGCAGTCGACCGCGGCGGTGAGCGGAACGCGGGCTTCGACCACGCCCTCGGCCACCGCGCCGCGGGCCGCCGCGCACTCGATCAGCTCGAGGGCATGGGTCGGCACGCAGACGAGCCGGCCGACGGCGCCCGGGGCATGGCCGCTGCGGCCCGCCCGTTGGAGGAGCCGCGAGATCCCCTTGGGGCTGCCGATCTGCAGCACCTGCTCGATCGGGCCGAAGTCGACGCCGAGATCGAGGCTCGACGTGGCGACCACGCACTTCATCGTGCCGCTCCGGAGGCCGTCCTCGGCCCGGCTCCGCAGTTCGCGGTCGACGGAGCCGTGGTGGAGGGCCATCGCCCCGCTCCAGTCGGGCCGGGCCGACCGCAGGGCGTCGAACCAGCGTTCGGCCTGCGACCGGGTGTTGGTGAACACGAGGGTGGTCGCGGCCCGGTCGATCGCGGCCACGACCTGCGGGAGGAGTCGCATTCCCATGTGGCCGGCCCACGGAAATCGTTCCATCGGCTCCGGGATCAGCGTCTCGATCTCGAGCTTCCGGGGGATCGCCGCCGAGACGAGCCGGGCCGCCGCCGCGCGGGAGGGCCCGACGAGCGCGGCGACTGCGTCGTCGAGGTTGGCGAGCGTGGCCGATAGGCCCCAGGAGACGAGGCCGGGGCGGAGCGAGCGGAGCCGCTCGAGAGCGAGTTCCGTCTGCACGCCCCGCTTCGTCGAGAGCAGCTCGTGCCACTCATCCACGATCACGGTCTCGAGCGAGGAAAAAATCTCGTGAGCATCGTCGAGCGAGAGCAGAATCGAGAGCGACTCGGGCGTGGTGACCAGAATGGCAGGCCAGTTCTCGCGGAGCCGCCGCCGGTCGCCCGTGGAGGTGTCGCCGGTGCGGGCGGCCACGCTCCAGCCCGCGGCCACTGACTGCAGCGTTGGGAGCGGTTCTTCGATCGCCCGCACGGTGTCGGCAGCGAGGGCCCGCAGCGGTGTGATCCAGACCACCCGGAGGCCGCCCGCCGCACCGTCTCCTGCCAGTGCCGCGGACCTCGCGATGGCCCCGAGCGAAGCGGCGAGCGTCTTCCCGGTGCCAGTGGGGGCATGGAGCACGCCGCTGCTGCCGGCAGCCAGCGCCTCCCAGACCTCCGTCTGAAACGCAAACGGCTTCCAGCCTCGGTCGGCGAACCAGCGGTGAAACGGCTCGAACGATCCGTCGCTCGCCTGCGGTGGGGTCGGCCGCCGCCCGCGTTTCGGCTGCGATGGTGCGGGCGCTCCCACGACGACGTTTCCCGATGGGTTCCAGCGGAATGCTTCTGAGTAGTGTAGGCAGGCAGAAATCGAGACAAGCCCCGGGGCGTGAGCCCTCGGTCGCGCGACGGTGCCCGCGCCCTGAGGCCGACGTCCGTTCGCGGCTTCCAGCGAGGGGCTTGGACGGAGGGCGGAGCCCGCGCGCTGGCGCTCAGGTGGCGGCCGTCGCTCAGGTGGCGACGATCATCCGCCTGAGGTCGGCGAGCGTGCCGGCCTCAGCGGGTTCCTTGTCTTTCCGCCAGCGGACGATCCTCGGGAACCGAACCGCCACGCCCGACTTGTGCCGCGTCGAAAGTGACACGCCCTCGAAGGCGAGCTGCAAGACAACGGTGGGCCTGCAGATCCGCACCGGCCCGTGCTTCTCGAGCGTGGTGGCGCGGACGATCCGGTCGAGTTCCACGATCTCGGCGTCGGTGAGGCCCGAGTAGGCCTTCGCCACTGTCACCAGCTGGTCGCCATCCCAGAGCCCCAGCGTGTAATCGCTATGGAGCCCCGCGCGGCGGCCGTGGCCGGCCTGGGCGTAGAGCAGCACGGCGTCGATTTCCAGCGGCTCGACCTTCCACTTCCACCAGTCGCCCCGGGTGCGGCCCACGCCATACGGGCTAGACCGACGCTTGAGCATCAGCCCCTCCACGCCACGGGCCCGCGCCTCCGCGCGGAGGGCTGCCAGTTCGGCCCACGAGCCGCCCGTGACGAGCGGCGAGAGGAAGAGGTGGGCCGGCTGCACCGGCAGGCTCGCGAGCCGGTCGGTGAACGGCACCGGCACGAGTGCCTCGAGCCGCCGCCGCCGCTCGGCGAGCGGCAGTTCGCGGAGATCCACGCCCCCTTCCTCGAGCAGGTCGTAGGCCACGAACACGCAGGGGATGTCGGCGAGCACCTTGTTCGTCACCCGCTTGCGGCTGGCCCGCTTCGAGAGCGTCGCGAAGGGCAGCAGCGTGGTGTCGCTCACGGCGAGCAGTTCGCCGTCGAGCACGGTGCCGGGCGGAAGCGATTCGCCGGCCGCGGCGATCTCGGGAAAGGCCTCGTTGACGAGTTCCTCGCCGCGGCTCCAGACGGTTGCGGCCTCGCCGCGGCGGACGAGCTGTGCCCGCATGCCATCCCACTTCCACTCAGACTGCCAGTCGCCCACGGCGCCGAGATCCTCTGCGACATGCTCCACGGTCGTGCGGTCGAGCGCGGCGGCGAGAAAGAACGGGTAGGGCCGGCGGCTGTCGGCCTCGGTCGACTCGCTGGCGAGCAGCCTCAGGTAGGCCGGGCCGTCCGCTGCCGCGGCGCCCATCAGCCGGTGGGCCATCTCGGCCGGATCGACCCCGGCCACCTCGGCCAGGGCGCGGGCCACGAGGGTGCGGGACACGCCCACGCGGCAGCCGCCCGTGAGGAGCTTGTGCCAGACGATCCGCTCCCGGGGGGCGAGCCGTCGCCAGACGTCGGCCACGACCTCCCGCTTGTGGTCGTCGGTCGTGGCCCGGAGGTCGTGGATCGTGCGCTGCATCATTTCGGCGAGGCCGAGGTCGGTGCCCGGCGTTGCATCCAGCGCCGCATCCGGCAGGAGCAGCGCCAGCGTCTCGGCGAGGTCGCCCACGTGGGCGTAGCACTCCTCGATCAGCCAGGCCGGGAGCCCCGTCGCCTCGGCCGCCCAGCTGCGGAGCTGGCTGGTCGAGACGCTCCGGAGCTGGCGGGCTCCCGAGAGCACCGCCAGCGCGCAGGCGGCGTCGTCGGGAGGTGCGGCGGCGAAGTAGTCGCGAAGGGCGGCCACCTTGTCGTTGGTGCTCGTCGTCGCATCGAGCCGCCAGTAAAGATCGGTGAAACGCTTCATGAGGTGTCCGTGGTCACGAGGTCGTCAGCGCGTCGGCGTCGGGCCGGTCGCCATCGCCATTGGCGTCGGGCTCGCCGTCATCTGCCGCAGCCGTGGCGTCGGGTGAGGCTTCGCCAGTGAACCGCGTTGGCAGCACCGACGCCTCGAGCCCCCGGCTCTCCCGCAGGTGGCGGGCGAGCGTGTCGCTGAAGCCGTGCGTCACCAGCACGCGGCGGGCTCCGGAGGCGTCGATGGCCGCGAGCAGTCCTGGAAAGTCGGCGTGGTCGGACACCGAGAAGCCCCTGTCGAAGCCGCGGCGGCGGCGGACCCCGCGGAGCATCATCCAGCCCGAGGCCATCGCCACGCTCGACTCGCCGAAGAGCTTGAGCCACGAGCTGCCGAGCACGCTCGGCGGCGCGATGACCAGCGCTCGCCCGTCGCCCACGCGGCGGGCGCCGGCGGGCACGCGGTCGATCGACGGCAACCGCACACCGCTGGCGCGATAGGCCTCCACGAGTTTCATCACCGCGCCGTGGGCCACGATCGGGCCGATCGTGGGGTCGACCATCGCGGCGAGCCGCTGCGCCTTGCCGAGGGCGTAGGCGAGCAGCACGCTCGCGCGGCCCGCGTCGCGGTTGGCCCGCCACCAGTCGTTGATCTCGGCGGCAATCCGCTCCGGGCTCTGCCAGCGGTAGACCGGCAGGCCGAACGTCGATTCGGTGACGAACACGTCGCAGGCCACGTGCTCGAACCGATCGCAGGTCGGGTCGTCCTGGAGTTTGTAGTCGCCGCTGACCACCCACCTGACGCCGCCGTGCTCGATGCGGACCTGCGACGATCCGAGCAGGTGCCCGGCCGGGTGGAGCGACACCTGCACGCCGTTGAGCGACACCGACTCGCCGGGCCGCAGCGTGTCGATCGGGGAGCCGCCGCCGATCCGGGTGCGGAGCACGAGTTTTCCGGCGGCCGAGCAGAGGTAGCGGTCAGAGCCCGCCCGCGCGTGGTCGGCATGGGCATGGGTGATGACCGCCCGCGGCACCCGCCGCCACGGGTCGACATAGAAGTCGCCCCGCTCGCAGTACAGCCCTGACTCAGTGACCCGCAGCAGATCGTTCACGGTCGTCATCCCTCTCAGCCCAGAGTATGGACCGAGCGGCGGTGCCGTGTGCTCGATAAACCTAGAGCGCATTCGACTTCCGTGGTTCGCCGGCTCGGGGGCGGCAAAAGTCGCGTCGCCGGGCGAGGATACGCCCAAGGCTCCTCGAGCGTTCGCGACCCCCTTCGCCTACCCGCCCTTGCTGACGGAGACGAGGCTCCACCTCAACTGGATGCGACCTAGCGGTAGGCCTGGTTGCCGACGGCGGGGAAGCGGTAGCCGCCGAAGCCGAGCGGGGCGTACGTGGGCCAGTCGCCGGGGACGACCCCTGGGGGTGTGCCGTACATTTTCCAGGTCGGCGTCCGCGGGTTCGTCGGCGGCACGAAGTACTTCGGCCGGGTGCCGTGGTCGGTCACATAGGGCGACGCGCCCGGGGCGTAGGGAGCCTGCCGCTGCGGTGTGCCGAGCGACTGGGGGGAGCGAGGACCGCTGAACCACCGCCGGCCCGCGGCTTCCGCCCGGGGTGCTGCCGCGGCGAGCGTGAGGGCAACAGCGAGCAGGAAAGCGATGCGCATGATGAAGCGTGCGTGGGCCAGAACGTTCCCCACATTCATCGGCAGCCATGGGCCGCCACCATGGGCAGGATCGCCGCGGGCCCGCCTCTAGGGGCTGCGCCGGTCGTAGGGAGGCGATCAGCCGGCGGCGGCCGCCGCGTCTGCGCGGCGGATGGAGACCTTCATGCCGAATACCCTTTCAAAGAGGTCGGTCCGTCGCTCGGCGCCCCAGATGTCGACTTGGGGCTCCTGGTCGGCCACCACATCGAGCACCACCTGGCCATCCGCAACCGATACCAGCACGTCGCGGACCAGCTGCGACCGGCTGCGGTCGAGGCCGCCCGCCATGCGAAGGATCGCCGCCAACCGCTGCACGCGGTGCTGATCGTCAGGGGAGAGTCGCGAGAGGTTCTCGTGCTTTTTCTTGGGCAGCGCGCCGCGGTGGTAACGGGCCACGTTCGCGATCATTTCCAGGTCGTGCGGCCGCAGGCCGGGGAGACGGCTGTTGCGGATCAGGTGGTAGCTGTGTTTGTGGTGCTGGTCGTAGTTGATCGCGTAGCCCACGTCCTGCAGCCGGGCGGCGCACTCCAGGATCAACCGGTCACAGGCATGCAGGTCGAGCACCCCGGCGAGCTGCTCGAAGATCCGCCCCGCCAGCGCCGCCACCTTGCGGCCATGCTCAGCCTCGCCGGAGCAGGCGGCGGCAAGCCGCTCGATGGCGGTGTCGCGGAGGGCGGCTTCGTCGACCGGGTCGCTGCCGACCGAGGCCTCCTCGATCATCTCGCGAAGCAGGCCGTCGCGCACGCCGCGGGTATGGATGGCCAGCGTGTTGACATGAAATCGCTTCATGAGTGAGTCGACGATCGAGAGCCCGGCGACGATGATATCGGCGCGGTCGGGCGTCATGCCCGGCATGCTCCGCCGGGCCCGCAACGACATTTTCCGCAGCCGGTCGAGGAGATGGCGGACCTCCGCCTGCGAGACCTTGTAGCCTGCCACGGGCACGTCGAACTCCCGCCGCGTCGCCATCACGAGTTCGGCCAGCGTGGTGAACGTGCCGCCGCAGCCCACGAGCAGGTGCGGGGCGAAGAGCGGCCGCGTGGTCCGCTTCTTGAGAACGGTGGCGATCTCCTCGTCGAGCCGTTCGAGAGCCCGGGCAGCCTCGACACCATCGCAGCAGTCGCCGAGTGCAAACTGCTCGGTGAGGCGGACGGCACCGAGGGGGGTCGAGAAGATCGACTCGATCAGGCCGCCGGTCGCGAACACGATCTCGGTGGATCCACCACCGATGTCGGCGACCACCGTGTTGCGGCCCGTCAGGTCGAAGGCATGCTGCACGCTCGAGAAGGCGAGGCGGGCCTCGCGTTCGCCGGAGATCACCTCCACCTCGAGCCCCACCTCTTCGCGAACGCGGCGGCAGAACTCGGGGCCGTTTCGCGATTCCCGCACGGCACAGGTCGCGATCGTCCGCAGCCGCGTCACCTGGTAGCCGGTGGCGATCTCTTTGAAGGTGCGGAGCGCCGCGACGGTGCGGTCCATCGATTCATCGTCGAGCCGGCCCTCCGACGAGACGCTGCGGCCGAGCCGCGTCGGCTCCCGCTCCTCATCAAGGATCCGGTAGGTGCCGCCGCGGAGGGCCTCGGCGACGAGCAACCTCACCGAGTTGGACCCGATGTCGATCGCCGCCAGCCGGCACGCGAGGTCGGCCGACAGATAAATCTGCCTGTCGTCGCTGATGTCGGTCAGTTCGGACACGGTGGTGGTCTCGCGGAGGGTGTCACCAATGATACCGTCGGCACGGTACACTACGGCCTGAGTTCCCGTCGCGCCGCGTTCGGTCACGTCCGCCACCGTGCAGCCCATTCCCGAACCGATCGTGTTTCCGCTCGGCTCCGGCAAGCCCCCCGAGGCCTGCGCCGTGGCCGTGGGAAACTTCGACGGGGTGCATGCCGGGCATGCGGTGATCGCGGCCCGACTTCGCCTGGCGGCGGGCCGGCTGGGCCTGCCGGCGGTCGCCCTCACGTTCGATCCGCATCCCGCCAGCGTGCTGCGGCCCGACCGGGCCCCGGTGCCGCTGACGACGCCGCGTCGTCGGGCGGAACTCCTGCTCGACCTGGGGATCGATGCGGTCTGCGTGCAGCCGGCCGACGCCGCCTTGATGGCCGTCGAGGCAGAGGAGTTCTATGCCGAGGTGCTTCGGGGTCGGTTCGGCGCCCGGGCGGTTGTCGAGGGGCAGGACTTTCGCTTCGGGGCCCGCCGCGCCGGAGACGTCGCGATGCTTGAAAGGCTCTGCCGCAGCGACGGCGTGGAGCTCGAGGTGGTGGCCCCGCTGGTCGTCGACGGAGAGCCGGTGTCGAGTTCCAGGCTGCGTCGGCTGATCGACGCAGGAAGGGTGGGCGAGGCCCGGTCGCTGATGACGGCGGCCTACCGGCTCACGGGCGTGGTCACCACCGGAGCCCGCCGCGGCGCCACGATCGGCTTTCCCACCGCCAACCTCACGGACATTGTCACGCTCCTGCCGGCCCTGGGCGTCTATGCGGCGCGGGTGCAGGTCGACGGCGACGTGTTTGCGTCTGCCGTGCACGTCGGCCCCAACGTGACGTTCGGCGAAACGCGAGTCTCGGTGGAAGCGCATCTCATCGGCTTCTCCGGTGATCTTTACGGGACGACCCTCGACGTTGACTTCCTCGACCGCGTGCGCGACACTCGACACTTCGGCTCGGTCGACGAGCTCACGTCCCAACTCGCTGCCGACGTGGCGGCTGCCGCCCGCATCGTTGCGACGGACCCGATTCCGAACAGGAAGACATGATGCGACTCGACTGGTCGGCTCTGCTCGATGTGCTGCGTGGCTGCAGCCGCGTGGTGCTCACGAGCCACGTGCGTCCCGACTGCGACGCGCTCGGCAGCGAACTGGGGATGGCGGGCATCCTCGAGGCGATTGGCAAGCACGTGCGGATCGTTAACGCCCAGGCCACACCCGCGAATCTGAAGTGGATCGATCCCGATGGCAGGATCGAATCGCTCGCCGAGAAGGTGCGGCCGGCTGACCTTGCCGACCGCGACCTGTTCATCGTGCTCGACACCAGCGCCTGGGCGCAGCTGGGCGCGATGGGCGACGTGGCCAAGTCGATGCGGGACCGCGTGCTGGTGGTCGACCACCACGTCAGCGAGGACGACCTCTCCGACCGCTGGTTTAAAGACACCGCCGCCGAGGCCACGGCCCGGATCGTCTATGAAATCGGCCTTCGTCTCCGCGTGCCGCTCACCGAACGGATCGCCACCCCGCTCTACGCGGGCCTCTCGACCGACACGGGGGGCTTTCGCTTTCCGTCGGTCTCCGGCGAGAGCTTCCGGATCGCCGGCCGGCTGGTCGATGCGGGGGCCAACCCGACCGCGATCTACCGCGAGCTCTTCGAGCAAGACACCCTCTCGCGGCTGCACCTCGTGGGGCGGACGCTGGCCGGGGCCGTGACCTCGCACGATGGCAAGGTGATCGTGTCGACCGTGCGGCAGAAGGAGATCAAGGAAGTGAAGGCCCAGCCGGCCGACACCGAGGACCTCGTCAACCTCACGCTGGCGGTGAAGGGCACCGAGGTCGCCGTGATCCTGATCGAGCAGCCTGATGGCCGAATCAAGGTGAGCTTCCGCAGTCGCGGCCGGCTCGATTGCAACGTGCTTGCCGGCCGGTTCGGCGGCGGTGGCCACAAGGCGGCGGCGGGCACGATCGTGGACGGGCCGTTCGAGGGGGCCCACGAGCGGGTCGTGGCGGCTGTCGACGAGGCGTGGCTCGCGCTGCCGTCCGCTGCCGTCAAGGAATAACCATGACGCACAGCCACCAGCAACGGGAAGAGCAACGGGAAGAGCAACGGCAGGAGCGGGAGCAGCCGGCAGCCGCCGACTCTCGCCGTGGGTTTCTCACCAAGGCCCTGGCGGTGATCTGCGGCGGCTTGGCAACGCTCGTGCCAGTCGCCGCCGGAGTCTGGGCCTTTCTCGACCCGCTGCGGCGGGGCGGGGCCACGGCCACGTTCATCCCCGTGGCCGACCTCGCGGCCGTGCCCGACGACGGCGTGCCGCGGCAGTATCCCGTGGTCACCGATCGCGTCGACGCCTGGACGGGCTTCGCCGCCGAGCCCGTGGGCGCCGTCTACCTGCGGCGTGAGCAGGGCTCGCGGGAGGTGCAGGCCCTCTCCGCCACCTGCCCGCATGCCGGCTGCTTCGTGGAGATGGAATCGACCGGCCGCAGTTTCCGCTGCCCGTGCCACAACAGTTGCTTCTCGCTCGACGGTGGCATCGTCAACCCCAGCCCCAGTCCCCGCCGGATGGACTCGCTGGAATGCCGCGTTGGCGACACCGGCACGGTGGCGGTGAAGTGGCAGAAGTTCCGGG
>QWQL01000196.1 GCA_003670825.1 Planctomycetota bacterium | reverse complement strand
GGCCATCCCGGGCCCGGGCCGGCTGGCGGCTCGACCGCATTCGACTTCCGTGGTTCGCCGGCTCGGGGGGGCAAAAGTCGCGTCGCCCGGGCGAGGATACGCCCAAGGCTCCGCGAGCGTTCGCCGACCCCCTTCGCCTACCCGCCCTCGCTGACGGAGACGATGCTGAGCACAGGGCCTTCTGCCGTGCAGGTTTTCCCGCCCGAACCGGGCTCAGCCGGGAGTCGAACAAGGCTTGTTTTGCGGCCGGAAACGGCTTGGCTTGCGGAAGCCGCGGCGGATGGCACACTTGCGGGCTTCCGCCAGAGGCTCCCTACCGCGAATTCCGCAGAGTTTTTATGAGCGACACGATCCACGTCACCCTCCGAGAAGGTACCGGTTCCAGCGAGAGCCGTCGGCTCCGCAATCAGGGGCTCGTGCCCGCGATCCTCTACGGGCACGGTGAGAAGTGCGTCGGGCTGACCGCCACGCGGGAAGCCCTGCAGGCGGCTGTTCGCCACGGCAGCCGGGTGGTGAATCTGACCGGGGCGGTGAAGACGGCCGCCCTCGTCCGCGAACTGCAGTGGGACACCTACGGCGTGGAACCGCTGCACGTCGACTTCTTGAGGGTCAGCGCCTCCGACCGAGTCCGCGTGAAGGTCCCCATTCATCTCAAGGGTGAGTGCCCGGGCCAGCGGGCCGGCGGCGTGGTCACTCTCGTGCTGCATGAAGTCGAGCTCGAATGCACTGCCGATCACGTTCCCGAGTCGGTTCTGGCCAACATTGGCCACCTCGAACTGGGGCACGTCATCAAGGTCAAGGATCTCGACCTGGCTGAAGGTGTGAAGCCGGCCGGAGATCCCGAGGAAACGGCGGTCACCTGCCTTGTTCCCGGCAAGAAGGCCGAAGACACCTCACCGACGGCCGTCGCGGAGCCGGAAGTGATCGGCCGGAAGGCTCTGGAGGAAGGAGAGGCGGAAGCGGGCAAGGAGTGAGCCGGTACGGGTGCCTCAGAGCCCGCTGTGCCGTCCCTTTCCGGGCGACCGCTGGGCGACCGCTGGGCGACCGTGAAACTCTTCGTCGGCCTCGGCAATCCCGGGCCTGCCTACCACAACACGCGTCACAACGTCGGCTTCGAGGTCCTCGAAACCCTGGCGCGGCGAGCCGGTTCCCCGGGGCGCCGTCAGCGGTTTCAGGGCGAGGTAGCCCAGGCGACGGTGCGGGGTACTCCCGTGCTGCTCCTCTGGCCGCTTACCTGGATGAATCTGAGCGGTTCCAGCGTGTTAGCGACGAGGGACTTCTACAAGATTCCGGATTCTGACATGATCGTGGTGTGCGATGACTTCAATCTGCCACTCGACACCATCCGGCTTCGGCCGGCGGGGTCAGCGGGCGGGCAGAATGGATTGGCGGACGTGCTGAGCCGGCTCGGCACCCCGACGATCCCCCGGCTTCGGCTGGGCGTCGGTCCACTGCCGGCAGGATGGAAGACGGCCGACTACGTGCTCGGCAAGTTTTCCAGACAGGATCGGGAGCGGGTTGAGGTGATGGTGGAACGGGCGGCGGACGCCGCCGAGGAATGGGCAGCCCTGGGCATCCAGGCGGCCATGAACAAATACAACTGACGCTTCCGTGGTCGGCCCGCTACTTCCCGCTACTTCCCACAGCGGGTCACAACGGGTCACCGCGAGCGTTCGAGATCTTGACGAGTTCAACAGGTTTCATTCAATAGGTTTCATTCAACAGGCGACGCGACACGAGGAGTGCGAGAGTCATGGCGGTGTACGAAGGCATGTTCATTCTGGACCCGACCAAGTTCGCCCGCGACCCCGGCGCGGCGGCCCAGCAGGTCGCCGACCTGCTCACCAATCACGGTGGCACGATTCTGGCCGCTCGCCTGTGGGACGAGCGGAAACTGGCCTACCCGATCAAGGGGCACAAGAAGGGGGTCTACTGGCTGACCTACTTCACGATGCCCGGCGGCAACCTGATCGCGCTCGAACGGCAGTGCGAAATCACCGAAGACATCGTCCGGAAACTCGTGCTCAAGGTCGATGATCGGATCGCCGACGCGCTCGTGCAGCATGCCCTGGCCGGCGAAGCGGCTCGTCGGCCGGCGGTGGCACCGGCAGGCACGGCGGCTGCGGCCCCAGCAGCCGCCACGCCCGCGGCGGCCGCTGGTCCCCAGTAAGGCATGCCAGGATGATGTTTCGGTGACCCAATCCCGCGGCCCATCCCGGGCCGCTTGCAACCTTCGACTGAGGGGGCTATCCTGCCGGAAATGAACGGGTGTTCAGTTCCCAAACGGAGGTGTAAATCATGGCGAGTTTTAATCGGGTCATTCTGCTCGGCAACGTGACCCGCGATCCCGAACTGCGGTACATCTCGACCGGCTCGGCCGTCACTGAGATCGGTCTGGCCGTGAATGACCGCCGCAAGACGGCCTCTGGCGAATGGGTCGAAGAGACCACCTTCGTCGATGTGACGCTCTGGGGCCGGACGGCGGAGGTGGCCGGAGAGTATGTCACCAAGGGTGCTCCGCTCCTGATCGAGGGCCGCTTAAAACTCGACACCTGGGAAAAAGACGGCAAGAAAAACTCAAAACTCCGGGTCGTCTGCGACCGGATGCAACTCCTCGGCTCCAAGAGTGATGGATCCAAGAGTGATGGCCCGCGGGGCGGTGGTGCCGGTGGCGGGGCACCGCGGTCCCGGCCCGCAGCTGGCCGCCCAGCTCCGGAAGGCGGCGATTTCGAACAGTCTGAGCCCGATTATGATGGCTCGCAGGAGAGCCCCCAAGGCCACTCCGGCACGAGCGTCGGAGCCGACGACGACATCCCTTTCTGATCCCCCAACCAATCACCGCCCTAGCCGGGGCTCGTTTCCGTACCCCAACGTTTTCAGCAGCATCAGGAGTTGAATCATGCCCACCAGAGAAGCCCCCCGTGTCAAAGCAACCGGTCGTCGCCTGCCCAAAGGCGAACGCGGTGGCGTCGAACTCCTGCTCGTCCACAACGTCGAGCACCTCGGCAAGCAGGGTGAGGTCGTCGAGGTGAAGCGGGGCTTCGCCTACAACTACCTGCTGCCTCAGGGTCTCGCCACGGTCGCGACCGACCACCACAAGCGGATGGTCGAAAAGCATCGTGCCAAACTCGAGGAAATCGCCCGGGAGAGGTTGGCTGGCCTGCGGGCGGTGCTGCAGGAACTGATCCGTACGAGTGTCACCATTGAGGCCAACGCGAACGACGAAGGTCACCTCTACGGATCCGTCGGCTCAACCGAGATCTCGCGGTCGCTCAAGCAGCAGGATCTGATGGTGACGGCCGACCAGATCATTCTTCAAGGTCCCCTGAAGGAGGTCGGCCTCTACACCGTGAAGGTGAAGCTGGCCCCTGAGGTCGAAGGCGACCTCAAAGTATGGGTGGTGCCGAGCAGCAGCGAAGCCAACGCCAAGTAGCGTTGCCCTTCCGTATCAGACTGGGGCATTGGCCGCTGCTAGCCTCTGGTAGCGCTCGGTCTTGCACGGCGTGGGGTGTTTTTGCAGGGCTTCGTTGGCTGGTGCGTGGCGGCGTGATGGAGAGCGGAAAAAGGGCAGGGAGGCTCCACGATGGCTGCATTCCGTGACGGGGGTCGAGATCAGGGCCGGCGGCCCCGGCGGGATTCCGAGCGGCCGGCGGCCTCGGCTGCCCTCCTCGATCCGCGTGAGCGACCGGCGAACGTCGATGCGGAACGGGCCGTGCTGGGCAGCATTCTGCTGAAACCCGATGTCTGCGACGACGTGGCGCTGGTCTTACGGCCGGAGGATTTCTCCGACGAGTCGCACCAACTGCTCTACCGCCATCTGCTGGACCTCCACGATACCGGCAAGCGGATCGACGCCACGATCGTTGTCGAGCGACTGCGAACGCAGGGGGATTTCGAGCGCATCGGGGGGGCAGCCGGCCTCGCCGACATCGTGCAGGCGGTGCCCCATGCCGCCCATGCCACCCACTACGCGACGATCGTCCGCGACAAGTCCTTGCTGCGGTCGCTGATCGATGCGGGCACTGACATCCTCCGCGACGCCTACGACGCCGCGGATGAGCCCCGGCAGTTGCTCTCCCGGGCGGAAGAAAAGATTTTCGCCATCCTCGAGCGCCGCACCTCCGCCGAAGCCAAACCGATCCAGAGCGTGCTCGAAGAGGTGATGGTCCGCATGGACGCGCGGATGCGGCACGAGCACACCGTCGGCGGTGTCGAGACCGGATTCACCGACCTCGATTCGCTGTGCGGCGGGCTGCACGACTCCGAGCTCGTGATCCTCGCCGCCCGGCCCAGCATGGGCAAGACCGCGTTCGCCATGAACATCGCCGAGAACGTCGCGATCAATCTCAAGCTCCCGGTGCTGTTCGTGAGCCTTGAAATGGCCAGCATCGAACTCGCGGACCGCCTGCTCTGCTCGGCGTCACAGGTCAACGGTCACCGGCTCCGAAACGGCACGATCTCCCAGGAGGATCGCCGCCGGCTGGTGCAGAAGTCGTCGGAGATCGGCACCGCCCCGCTGTTCATCGATGATACGCCCAGCCGCACACTCACCGAGATTGCAGCAGTGGCACGGCGGCTCAAGCGAAAGCAAGGACTCTCGCTGATCGTGATCGACTACCTCCAGCTGATCGAGCCCGACAATCCCCGCGACCCGCGGCAGGAACAGGTGGCACGAATCGCGCGGCGGCTCAAGGGGATGTCTCGCGAACTCGATATCCCGGTGCTGTGCCTCGCTCAGCTGAATCGGCAGGCGGAAGCCTCCCGCGACAACCGCCCGCGGCTCAACCACCTCCGCGAATCGGGTGCGATCGAGCAGGATGCCGACGTGGTGATGTTCGTCCACCGCGAGGAGTATTACCAAACCAACGACGAGGATCGGGAACGCGTTCGCGGCCAGGCGGAAATCATCATCGCCAAGCAGCGAAACGGCCCGATCGGCGATATCAAGCTCCTCTGGCAGCACGACTTCACGCGGTTCGTCAGCCTTGAGCATCGACCGCACGACGAGTTCGAGCAGTTTAGTGGCACGGGGTTTTGAAGAGACGGCCGCCGGCCCATCGAGGCCCCGGCGAACTGGTTCCGACGAACTAGTTCCGAGGGCTCCTCGAGCGTTCGCTGGCCCCCTTCGCCTCCCCGCCCTCGCTTCTGTAGCCGGCGCTCCACATGGGCTGGACGCGGTCTCGAGCGCATCCGACTTACGTGGTTCGCCGGCTCGGGGGCGGCAAAAGTCGCGTCGCCGGGCGAGGATACGCCCAAGGCTCCGCGAGCGTTCACCGACCCCCTTCGCCTCCCCGCCCTCGCGTGCGAAGCCGGCGCTCCACATGGGCTGGACGTGGTCTAGCGTCGATTGGCGGCGGCGCGGTCGGTGCCTGGGGTGACGTCGAGTTCGGGGCCATCATCGTCGCCGCGTTCCAGCCGCTCCCAGGCGATGGCCCCCATCGCGGCGTTGTCGGTGCACAGCGCGGGGGGTGGGATGAAAACCTGCACGTGTCGCTTCCGCCCCAGTGCCGCGAGCGACTCCCGCAGGCAGGTGTTGGCTGCCACGCCACCGCCGACCGCCACCGCCGTGCAGCCGGTGCGATCGATCGCGAGTTGGACCTTGGCGAGGATCGTCTCGACCGCCGCCTGCTGAAACGACGCGGCGAGATCGGCGCGCGCCCTGCCCTCGGGCGGCGGCGTGTCGGCAGCCGCACCCGGGGGACGCACAAGATACCGCAGCGCCGTCTTCAGACCGCTGAAACTCATGTCGAGCCGCTCGCGGTCGTTCGCCAGCGGACGCGGAAGCCGGTAGGCCTTCGGATTCCCGCCGACAGCAGCCCGCTGGATCTCCGGACCTCCCGGATACGCGAGACCAAGGAGGCTCGCGGCCTTGTCGAAGGCCTCACCGACCGCATCATCGATCGTGCCACCGAGCCGCTCCGCCTCGAGTGGGCCACGCACATGGAACAGCGATGTATGGCCTCCGCTGGCGACGAGACCGACGCAGGGATAGCGGAGGGCGTCGCCGTGCGCGAGCCGACAGGCATAGAGGTGGGCGAGGATGTGGTCGTAGCCCACGATCGGCAGGCCCAGCGCCGCGGCGATCGCCTTGCCGGCCGACAGCCCCACCAGCAGCGAGCCGACGAGGCCGGGCCGGACGGCCACCGCCACTGCCTCGAGGTCGGCCTTGCTCACGCCCGCCCGCGATATCGCCTCGTCGATGACGGGAATAATCCGTTCGACATGGGCCCGTGACGCGAGTTCCGGCACCACACCCCGCCAGCGGGCGTGGAGCTTCTCCTGGGAGGCGACGACGCTCGAAAGCACCTCCCGCCGCCGCGAGATCACCGCTGCCGCGGTCTCGTCGCAGGTGGTTTCAATCGTGAGAAGCGGCATCGTGCTGTTGGGTATTCAGAAGTCGTACCACATGCCGATGCCGGCGCGATTCTGATTATAGAACACGAACTCGTACTGCGGGTCGGAACCATAGAGGTATTCGAATCCGATCCGGAAGAGCTTTTCGCTGCGTTGACCACGCCAGGCCCAGCCGGTCTGCACGCAGACATTGCCCCCCCAGTCGAGTTCCTGCCGCGACATCCCGTTGATCGCGAGGAACGGCGCGCCCCGGCTTCCCGTGGGCCGGGCCTGGATCAGTTCCGTACCCGCCTGAAACTCCCAGGGTTGCGAGCCGCCGGCGTTGAAAAAAGCATAGCCGACCTCGCCGTAGAGCCTCAGCCAGTCGAGCAGGTAGTACGAGTTGCCCCACACGAAGCAGTCGCGGACGTAATTCACGCGCGGGAACGTCGGGTTTTTGAGCATGGCCTCATCGCCGAGGTGCGCGCTGTTGTGGTAGTAGGCGAGTTTCGTCTGCCAACGACCGATGCCGTACACAAGCGGCACCCCAAAGCGGTAGTCGGCCGATCGCAGGTCGCGATCGTCGGCGGGATCGAGCCTGACGAAGGCGGCTCCCTCGATCTGCACCTCGAAGCCCTGGGGATGGAGCACCGGGTCGGATCCGTAGCGGAGGATGGAGGCCCGCCCGCCGAGCGTCGTATCCCAGAGCCAGCCGTTGTTGATCGATGGCTCGAACGGATCAGGAGCCGTGTCCTGATACCACGACGAACCGATTCGCGATTCCTTGGGGCCCGCCAGGTAGCTCGTGTAGATGAGGTTGTTGGGCAGCAGGTGCCAGGACCAGGGCCGCGGGGCCCAGAGGTCGTCGAAACAATCGGGATAGCCGCCATGTGGACCGCATCCGTCGGGGCAGCATGAGTCGGGCGCACACGCACCGTCGAGGAGTACCGGCCCCTGTGGTCGCGGCGGAGGAAGGTTTTGTACCTCGCCCGGCCCACCGTAGAAGTCATCCGGGGACAGGCTCAGCGGCGGCAGCGTCTCGGCCGGCGCCGAAAACCGCTGGTCGGCCGGCGCGGGTGACAGACCCGCGATCCATGCGGCGAGCGTCAGGAAAACCGCGGCCGCGATCCGCGTGGCATCATCCCGCCGAATGGCCCGCCGGGCTTCGGAAGTCACACTCGGTGGGGTAGGCATGGGACGCATGCGGACGGTCGTCGACTCCAACAGGCAGAGGCGGTGGGGAGTGGCTTGCGGATTCACAGGACCGGGGCCACACTCTAGAGGCTCGGGTCAGGGCATCTACAGACTGATCGGCAGATGGGCGGCGCTTTCGCAAGCGCTCCCCTCAAGCCGCCTGCGAAATCTCCGCACCATGGCAGGCGGCGCAAGCTCGAGAAACTACGAACTCGCCAAGTCTCCAAAACCGCCCGCGCCGCCCGCGTCACGCATATGCAGCCGATCTCCCAGCCTGCCATCACGTCCTCCGCAGACGATCCTGCGATCGCCTCCGCGCTCGGCCGGATTCCCAGCGGTCTGTTCGTGGTCTCTTGGCGGGAGTCCGGTGCAGATCGCAGCATGCTCGCCAGTTGGGTCATGCAGGCGGGCTTCGCGCCGCCGCTCGTCAGCGTGGCCGTGGCTGCGAACCGCGACCTGCTCGCCGCCATCGATCGCGAGGTCACGTTCGTGGTCAGCGTGCTTGCCGACTCGCAACGGCCCCTGCTGGCCCGCTTCGGTAAGCCGTCTGCCGATCCCTTCGCGGGTCTTGAGGTGCATCGCACGCCAAGCGAAACCGCGGCGCTCGCCGACGCCGCCGCCTGGCTCGAGTGCCGAGCGGTCGCCCGCGCGACCCACGGCGACCACGTAATCGTGCTGGGTGAGGTGCTTTCGGCCGGAGGCGCCGGGTCCGAACCGCTGACCCACGTGCGAAAAAACGGCCTCCGCTACTGATCCTGTCAGGAGACACCTCCATGCTACCCCTCGCGTTCCCCCGCCGCCGCGGCTTCCTCGTGCTGCCGATGCTCGCGGTGGCCGTCCTCTGTGGATGCTCGAGCGAGCGCTCGCCCGTGACGCGGCCCTCGGAACCGGCCGCGGCCGCCACGCCGGTCTCTGGCACGCCCACGGCCCGCCGATTCATCTTCATCACCAACGGCGATGATCCCTTCTGGGATGCCCTGCTCAGCGGGCTCAAGGAGGGTGAACAGCGGTACGGGTGCGCCGCCGCCGGCATCACCGTGTCCCGCGACGTCAACAATGCCTCGGCCGAGGGGCAGATCGAGAGGCTCCGGCAGTACGCGACCCAAGACGACGTGGCGGGCATCGCCATCAGCGTGATCCAGGCCGACAACCAGTCGATCGCAGAGGAGATGCGAAAGCTTCAGGCGAAAGGGGTGAAGCTGATCACGGTCGACGGCGACGTGAACCGCGAGAGCTTCCGCGACGCCCGCTCCTACTACATCGGCACCGACAACACGGTGGGGGGCCGCACGCTCGGCACCGCGACCCGGGCCCTGCTCGAGGCCAAGGGCTTGAAGGAGGGGGGCTACGTGCAGTTCGCCGGCTTCACCGACAACGATAACGCTCGCAGCCGGATGAACGGCGTCAAGGAGGCGATTGGCGACGGCTATGTCGAGCGTGATCGAATGGCCGACGAGATGGATTTGCCCCGCGCCCGCGACAACGTCCGCAACGCCACGCAGAACCACAAGGATCTCGCCGCGCTGGTGGGGATCTGGGCCTACAACGCCCCGGCAATCGCCGACGTGGTCTTGGAGAGCGGTACCCGCGACCGGTACGTGGTCGCCACGTTCGACGCCCAGGATCTGGCGATCGGTCACATGGAGAAGGGCCACATCGACGTGATGGTGGTGCAAAATCCGTTTGAGATGGGCGTGCGGACCGTGCGGCTGCTCAAGGCGATGGTCGACGACGACTTGCCGGTGATCGAGGAGATGTTCCCGAACGCCACCGCGGCGGACGGCGATGTCCACACCACGGGCCTCCGGGTCGTCGTGCCCGACAGGTCGTCCCCGGTGAAGGCCGACCTGTTCGATCCGAAGGTGGTGGAGTTCATGCCCCTTCAAGACTTCAAGGCCTGGCTGGCGAAGTACCGCCTCACCAGTTCCTGACCATGAACCCCTCCGTCATCCCAGGCCGCGGCTGGCGGCTCCCCCGGCACGAACTGGCGCTCCTGGCCGCGACGGTGGCCGTGTTCGTCGTCACGGGCTGGCTCGATCCCAACCACACCTACTTCACCAACTGGGCGGAGAGTAGCGAGATCATCCTGCGAAACACCGCGCTTCTGGGCATCATCGCCCTGGGGGCGGCCGTGGTGATCATCGCTGGGGGCATCGATCTCTCGGCCGGTTCGATGGTGGCCGCGAGCGCCACGACCTGCGCGCTGATTCTGATGATCTGCTCGGAGCCCGGTGACAAACGGCTCGTGACGGTCGGGCCGCTGGGGATCTCGGCGGCCATCGGCGGGGCCATGGCCTCCGGTCTACTTGTGGGCACACTCCACACCTGGCTGATCACGTCGATCCGGCTGCCGCCGTTCATCGCCACCCTCGCCACGCTGGTGGGCCTCAGAAGTTTTGCGCGGGCGATGTGCCTGTTTGTGACCAAGGAGCGCTGGGGGAGCGAGTCGCAGCAGATCAACGTCAACACACCCTTCTTCTCCTGGCTCAAGGAACACAACGTCGTGATCACGACGGGCACGTTCCTCGTGCTCGCGATCCTGACGTGGCTGATCCTCTCGCGAACAGTGCTCGGCCGGCACCTCTATGCCCTCGGCGGCAACGAGCAGGCGGCCCGGCTCAGCGGCGTCCGCACCGACAACGTGAAGTGGTTCGCCTACTGCTTCGGCAGCCTGACCTCGGCCCTCGCCGGGATCTTTCTGATGGCCGACAGCAGCGTCGCTCAGCCCGGCACCCTGGCCCGGGGCTATGAACTCAACGCGATCGCGGCGGCCGTGGTGGGGGGCTGCAGCCTCCAGGGGGGCGTGGGCACCGTGCCGGGCACCGTGCTCGGCGCCCTCTTCCTGCGGCTGGTGATCGACGCCGTGTCGAAGCTCATCAAGGCGAGTGCCGACGTCTACGAGGGCATGATCGTGGGGATCATCGTCGCCCTGGCCGTCACGTTGACCCAGGTCGGCAGGTTCTCCCGCACGGGCCGCACGCTGTTTGCCGGCGGCCGCGGACTGGCGGCCATTCCCACGATCGCCACGTTCGCGGGGCTGCTCGCGATGATGAGCAGCGGCAATGTCGAGGCCTTCCAGGGGCGGACCGGACTGGTCGGGACCGCGGTGGGCATGGCGGTGCTCGCGGCCCTCGCGGTGATCCGGTGGCTCGAGGGCCGCCGCACGCCATGACGCCCATCATCGCCTTCCGCGGTGTCGGCAAGCGATTTCCCGGGGTCGTCGCGCTCGACCACGTGTCGTTCGATCTGCGGCAGGGCGAGTGCCACGCGATCTGCGGCGAGAACGGCGCGGGGAAGAGCACGCTGATGAAGCTCCTCTCCGGCGTGATCACCGAGCACGAGGGTGAGATCCTGATTCGCGGTGAGCCGGCCGCATTTCGCGGCACCCGCGACGCCGAAGCGGCCGGGATCGCGATCATCCACCAGGAACTCAACCTGGTCGAACAGCTCTCCGCAGCAGCCAACATCTACCTCGGCCGTGAGCAGCGGACGCCCCTCGGACTGTTGGACGACGCCGCCATGGAGCGGGAGGCCGCGGCCCTGCTGGCGGAACTCGAATGCCCGATCGACCCGCGAACCCTGGCGGGCACGCTCCGCGTCGGCGACCAGCAGTTGCTCGAAATCGCCAAGGCGCTGTCGCTCTCGAGCGACGTGCTGATCATGGACGAGCCGACCAGCGCCCTCACCGAGAGCGAGGTCGCCCGGCTCGACCGCGTGATCGCCCGACTCCGCCGCCGTGGTGTCACGATTCTCTACATCTCCCACAAGATGGATGAGGTCTTTCGGCTCGCCGACCGGATCACCGTGCTGCGGGACGGCCGCCACGTGAAGACGGTCGATCGCACCGCGACGTCGCCGCGGGAAGTGACCGGCTGGATGGTGGGCCGCGAGCTCGCCGATCATGGGTTTCACGGCGGCAGGTCGCGAGGTCCGCAGGTGCTCGAGGTTCGCCGGCTCACGCTGCCGTGGCCCGGTCATCCCCGTGGATATCGTCTGGCAAACATCTCACTGACCCTCCACGCCGGTGAGATCCTCGGCGTGGCTGGGCTGATGGGCGCCGGACGGACGGAGCTCCTCGAGACGATCTTTGGCGCCGCCGAGCCCACCTGGACCGGCGAGATCGTGGTCGACGGCACGCCGGTACGGTTCACGCATCCCGCCGAGGCCTGCGCGGCTGGAATCGCCATGGTCCCGGAGGATCGCAAGCGGCTCGGCATCTTCCCCGATCTCGACGTTGCCGCGAATGTGAGCCTCTGCGGCCTCCGCGACGCCGTGCGGGGGGGACTGGTGTCGCGACACCGCGAGGAGTCGCTCGTGGCCGGCCCGATCCGCGAAACGGGCGTGAAGACCTCGGGACCGCACGCGGCGATCACGGGCCTCTCCGGCGGCAATCAGCAGAAGTGCATCATCGGCCGCTGGCTCCTGGCGAAGCCGCGGATCCTGCTGCTCGACGACCCCACCCGCGGCATCGATGTCGGGGCGAAGGCGGAGCTCTATCAGCTGATCGACCGGCTCTGCCGGGAAGGCATGGCGGTGATCCTCACGTCGAGCGAACTGCCGGAACTCCTCTCTCTCGCCGACCGGATCATCGTGCTCGCCGACGGCCGGCTGACGGCCGAGTTTTCCCGCGCCGAAGCCACCGAACAGCGGATCCTCGAAGCCGCGACCGGCGGCTAGGGCCCGTCCGACTTCCGTGGTTCGCCGGCTGCGTCAGCG
>QWQL01000041.1 GCA_003670825.1 Planctomycetota bacterium | reverse complement strand
TGAGTTCTCGAGCGCATTCGACTTCCGTGGTTCGCCGGCTCGGGGGCGGCAAAAGTCGCGTCGCCGGGCGAGGATACGCCCAAGGCTCCGCGAGCGTTCGCCGACCCCCTTCGCCTACCCGCCCTTACTTACGGAAACGACGCTCCACAGAACGTGGAGGCGCTTTAGAAGTTCGGCGTCGGTGCGCGGAAGTCTGAGATTCGTACCGACTTGAACCAGTCGATGGTCTTGGCCAGGCCCTCGCGGAGCGGCACCGTCGGCTCCCAGTTCAGCCGCTGCTTCGCCAGCGTGATGTCGGGCCGCCGCCGCTCCGGATCGTCCACCGGCAGCGGCTTCTGCACGAGCGGCGTGGTCGATCCCGTGAGTTCCTGCGTCAGCTCCGCCAGCTGCCGGATCGTGAACTCCCCCGGATTGCCGATATTGACCGGCCCGATGAACTCGTCCGGGCCATTCATCATCCGGATGATGCCCTCGACGAGGTCATCGCGGTAGCAGAAGCTCCGCGTCTGTGCTCCGGAGCCGAAGATCGTGATCGGCTCACCCTGCAGCGCCTGGCGGATGAAGTTGGAGACGACGCGGCCGTCGAAGGGGTGCATCCGCGGCCCGTAGGTATTGAAGATCCGCACGATCCGCATGTTGACGCCGTTGGTGCGGTGGTAGTCCATGAAGAGTGTCTCGGCCGCCCGCTTCCCCTCGTCGTAGCAGGCACGGGGGCCGATCGGGTTCACCGAGCCGCGGTAGGTCTCGGGCTGTGGGTGTACCTCGGGATCGCCGTAGACCTCGCTGGTCGATGCCTGAAGCACCTTGGCCCGGCAGCGCTTGGCCATGCCGAGCACGTTGATCGCTCCCATCACGCTCGTCTTCATCGTCTTGATGGGGTTGAACTGGTAGTGGCCGGGCGCCGCGGGGCAGGCCAGGTTGTAGATCTCGTCCACCTCGAGCCAGAGCGGGTGGATGATGTCGTGCCGCAGCAGTTCGAAGTTGCCGCAGCCCAGCAGGTGGGCCACGTTCGACTTTTGGCTGGTGAAGAAGTTGTCGACGCAGATCACGTCGTGGCCCGACTCGACGAGCCGCTCGCAGAGGTGGCTGCCGAGAAAACCGGCCCCGCCGGTGACGAGAATGCGTTTCAGCGAAGGCATGGTCGGAAGGTCCCGTGGAGGGCGATGCGGCCGCTTTCAGCGGCTCCGCGAGCATGGTAGTGTACCCCCGACCTGGATGTCCCGTACCGTCGTCGGAGCCCTGTCATGCCGCTCAAGGGAAACATCAACCACTCGATCGTCTTCTGGTGCTTCAGCGCCGCCGGCGATCACTGGAGCATCGAGAAAACCTGCGAGGTGGCGAAGCAGCTTGGCGTGACGTCGATCGAGCTTTCCGATCCCGACACCTGGCCCACGATCAAAAAGCACGGCCTCACATCCGCCATCGCCATGAACGGCATGCCGGGGGCCCCCTTCATGAAGGGCTTCAACAACCTGCGATACCACGACGAGGTGATCGCCGCCACGACGAAGACGATCGACGCCTGCGCCGAAGCGGGCATCCCCGCGGTGATCGCCTTCACGGGCTACAAATGGCGGGATGCCGAGGATCCCTCGAGCGGCACGATCTCGGCGGAGGAGGGGGCCGACAACTGCGTGAAGGGGCTCACGCAGATCGCCGCCCACGCGGAGAAGAAGAAGGTCACGATCTGCCTGGAGCACCTCAACACCCGCGACGACACGCACCCGATGAAGGGGCATCCAGGCTACCAGGGAGATGACGTCGACGCGGTGGCCGCCATCGTGCGGCGTGTCGGCTCGGATCGCGTGAAGATGCTGTTCGACCTGTACCACGTGCAGGCCATGAACGGCGATCTGATCCGCCGGCTCGAGCAGTACAAGGACCTGATCGGTCATGTTCACACCGCCGGCAATCCCGGCCGGGGCGAGCTGGACGAGCATCAGGAGATCAACTTTCAAGCGTGCATGAAGAAGCTCGTCGACATGGGTTATCGGGGCTACGTCGGCCATGAGTTCATCCCGACCCGCGACCCGTTCGCCGGCCTGGAGCAGGCCGTTTCGGTCTGCGACGTGTAACTGCCAGGCGCCGCCGCAGTGTTCCACGCCGCCGCGTGGTTGTCCGCCGCCGCGTGGTTGCCCGCCGCGGGCTATGGCCGGGCCAGGATGATCCGCACATCGGCGACGTTCGTGCCCGTCGGCCCGGTGCGGACGAGGCCGCCGGCAGCGGCGAGCGCGGGGTAGGCGTCGCACCTCGCCACCGCCCGGGGAAGGTCGCCTCCCTCGAGCAGCCGCTTCGCGATCTCGCCATCGACCATGCCGCCGGCGGCGTCGGTCGGGCCGTCTTCGCCATCGGTGGCCAGGCTTGCGATCAGGAGCCCCGCGGGCCACGCGGCGCCTGGAGGCCATGCCGCGGCGGCCGTGAGCACCGTCTGCTGGTTGCGGCCGCCGGTGCCGTGGTCGGCGGGAACGGTGACGACCGCTTCCCCCCCTTCGAGCACCGCGCGCGGCCGGCCGTCGCGTGCCGCCGCGGCGAGCAGAGTGGCCGCCTCACCCACGAGCC
Source organism: Planctomycetota bacterium (assembly GCA_003670825.1). Classification (GTDB taxonomy): domain Bacteria; phylum Planctomycetota; class Planctomycetia; order Pirellulales; family UBA1268; genus QWPN01. The sequence continues at coordinate 10,053 of QWQL01000041.1, read as the reverse complement.
GGCGGCCGACGGCGTCGGCCGATTCGCTGGTCTCGGCCGCGGTCCGGATCACCGCATCGTAACCGAGGCTCCGGGCCGCCCGAGCCGCCGCATCGACCGCGGTGGCGTTGCTGCCGAGCAGCACGTGGCTCACGCGACAGCCCGCAGGCGTCGTCCACGCGCCGCTCGCGAGGCTCGACACCGCTGCCCCACCCGCGTCGGCAGCCTGGTGCTGGAGCTGCCGCGTGATCGTCGCCGCGCACTCCGTTGCCGCATGCCGCCGCAGGATCTCCAGGGCCGCATGCGGATCGGGGGCTGCCGGCATGCAGGGGCCCGACGCGATCAGTTCCAGCGGATCGCCGCTGATGTCGGAGAGCACGAGGGCCACCAAACGGCCTGCGCGGCACGCCCGCGCCAGGCCGCCGGCCTTCGCCAGGCTCAGGGCCTGGCGAACGACGTTGAGTTCGCGGATGTCGGCGCCCGCGGCCGAGAGAAATTGCGTCACAGTGATCAGGTCGTCGAGGCTCGTGCCGGGAGCGGGATCTTCCAGCAGCGCTGAGCCGCCACCGGTGACGAGCACGATCGCGAGATCATCCCGCCCGAGGGCCGCCAGCAGGGCCCGCATCTCGCGGGTCGCGGCGATGGCTTCCGCTGTCGGCAGGTTCACCGCCGCGGGCCGTGTCTCCCTGACCTCCACGCGGGCCAGGCTGCGGCCACACCCCTCCGGCACGCTCACGAGCCCGCGGATGTCGAGGCCGGTGGCGAGTGCGTCATCGAGCAGCCGCTCCACGGCGGCCGCCAGGCCGGCGGCCGCCTTGCCGCCGCCGACAACGACGATCCGCCCGCCCGGCCGCGGGATTTCGGCACAGGCCGTCCCGTCGAGCAGCAGTTTCCCGTCCCGGCAGGCAAGCCGCTCAGGCAGGAGCGACTCCGGTTTTACGGCGTCGATCGCCGCCTCCGCGAGCTGCAGCGCGTGAACGCGGATGGAGTCGGGGGTCATTGGTCACGCGGGAGCGGAAAGTTCTTGGGGTCAAACCGCGACAGGTCGATGCCTCCGCGGGATTCCTCTTCGAGGAGTTTCACCCGCATCTCCAGCCGCTCCAGCCGGCGGGCCAGCATGGCCGGGGATTCCGCGGCCGGCTGGGCGGGAGTGACGCGGGGCACGGACGGATAGCCGAGCTGTCGCTGAAGCGCCGCGAAGAAAAACTGCGGGTCCTTGCCGCGGTTGGCCCGCGCGATCCGCCCCTCCTGCTCGCCAAACAGAATGACGCGGTCGGGCTCGAGGCCGGTTCCGCCTGCGAGCAGGGCGTCGCGCTTTCTGATCCGCCAATACTCGGGGCTTCGCACATAGACCAGGTCGGCCAGATCGATGAGGCCCACCTGACGGGAGACTATCTCGATCCACGACTTCCAGTCGGCGTCGAAGATGTCGTCAGCGGCGACCGCGGCCAGGCCGTGGGCATAGTCGAGCCGGTTCCGCGACAGGCACTCGAAGCGGTAGAGAAACAGCCCCTGGGGCGTTGCCCGCTCGGCACGGTAGGTCGCCTCCCGCTCGAGCATCGCCAGCGCCGTCCGCAGGTCGAACCGCCCCCCCTCCTCCTCCGCGGTCGCGATCACGAAGGTCTGAAACGGCGTGAAGTAGTGCCGGAGGCGGACCATCGCCGTCGACAGGGTGCCGACGAGTTTGAGCTCTCCGGCAAGATAGTCGAGCGCCATCGGCAGTTTGGAGGTGGCGAGCACCTCCTGCCCGATCGCGACGAGCGCCTCCTGGGCCGCGATCCCGGCCGTGATCCGCTCGGCGAACGACCGAAACAGGTAGGCCTGCTCGATGTATTCCTCACGGTCGAGCATGGCGGCCGGGGATTCCTGAAAAACAATCCCTCCCACGCGAATGGTCGCGGTCGGGAACCTCCTGCATCCTATAATGGAGTGGGTACGCACACAGCCTCCCTGACGCCCGCCGCATGCCAACCAGTTTTTCGACCATCGAAGCCGCTGTCGCCGCCGTGGCGAGGGGCGAGGTGGTCATCGTCGTCGACGCGGAGGATCGGGAGAACGAAGGCGATTTCGTCTCCGCAGCCGCTGCGACCACAGCGGCGATGGTCAACTTCATGATCACTGAAGGCCGTGGTCAACTCTGCCTGTCGATCCTGCCCGACGTGGCCCAGCGGCTCGACCTGCCGATGATGGTCGCGGCCAACTCCGCGCCGCTGGGCACCGCCTTCACCGTGCCGGTCGACCACGTGTCGGCGAAGACGGGCATCACCGCGGCGGAGCGGGCGCGGGCCATTGCCGCCATCATCGATCCGGCGAGCGTCCCTCGTGACTTTGTCCGCCCCGGCCATCTGTTTCCGCTCGTGGCCAAGGAAGGGGGCGTGCTCCGGCGGGCGGGGCACACCGAAGCCGCGGTCGATCTTGCCCGGCTGGCGGGCCTGTCGCCGGCGGGCGTGCTCTGCGAGATCCTCGATGCGTCTGGCAATCGTGCCGATCGCGACGGGCTGTTCGCCCTTGCCGCCGCACACGGGCTCGAGATCATCTCGATCGAGCAGCTGATCCGTCACCGCCGCACCCGCGAGAAGCTCGTCGAGCGGATCGCGGAGGCCGAACTGCCCACGAAGTGGGGTCGATTTCGGATCATGGCCTACGGCGTGAAGCACGAGGCCCAGCAGCCGCTCGTGCTGGTAATGGGCGACGTCGCGGCGGCGGAGGCGCCGCTCGTGAGGCTCCATTCATCGTGCTTCACCGGCGACCTGCTCGACAGCCTGCGGTGCGACTGCGGCGACCAGCTGCACATGGCCCTCGAACGGATCGGCGGGGAGGGCTGCGGCGTACTCGTCTATCTTCCGCAGGAGGGCCGCGGCATCGGGCTCGTCGAGAAGATCAAGGCCTACCAACTGCAGGATCAGGGGCTCGACACGGTCGAGGCGAACCTGGCCCTCGGCTACAAGGCCGACTCCCGCGACTATGGCATCGGGATCCAGCTGCTCAAGGATCTGGGCCTGAGGCGGATCCGCCTCCTCACCAACAATCCGAAGAAGACAGATGCCTTCATCTACGGTGGCTTCGACCTCGAGGTGGTCGACCAGGTGCCGATCCAGCCACCGGTGCATGAGTTCAACGAGCGGTACCTCGCCACCAAACGCGAGAAACTCGGCCACCACCTCCCCGGTTCACCGGCGGCGTCTGAAAGTTGACCCGGTGGCTCGCGCAGCCGTAGCATCCTGGTTTTCCCCACGGCTGGGAGGCTCGGATGCCCATCTTCTTCCGTCCGACGAACCCGGGGGACATCGTCGGCAGGATCTGCCTGACCGTCTCGATGGCCGCAGCGCTCGCCCTGCCCGGCTGCGGCCGGCCGGCCTCGGAGCCGCCGCTGGTGGCTGAGCGGGAGTCACCGAGCGGCCAGGCCGCCACGTCCCCGCCGCCGCCCGTCGCCGAGCGACCGGCCTTTGCGCCACCGCCGCTGGCCGACCTCGACCGCGATGCGAAATGGATCGACCGGCCGGTCAAGGACGCGCTGGCCCTGCTGCGGGAGCAGCAGGCGAAGGAGACCGTGGCCTGCTCGGTCGCGGAGGCTCTGGCGCTCACGAACGATTCCGCCGCCGCCAACGCCAAGATCCTTTCGGCGCTTGGTCGGCTCCCCGACGACGGCCAGGCCGACCTCGAGGCCCGGATCGACCGTCATGTTGCCGGTGACCTCGGCAGCACCAATCCGATCCTGATCAGTTCCGCTGCGGAGTTCGACATCCTCGGGCTCACGGGCTTCGGCCTGTTCTCGTACGACCGGCTTCTCGAGCCATTTGCCAACGCCGAGACGGTCATCAGTTGGCAGACGAGCGCCGACGGGCTCTACGACAAGGTCGTCCTTCGAGATGATCTCGTGTGGAACGACGGCGAGCCGATCACGGCCCACGACATCGCCTTCACCTACCAGGTGATCATGGACCCGCGGGTGCCCGTGCCGGCGGTCCGCAGTGGCACCGACCAGATGCAAAGCGTGCATGCCTACGATACCCGCACCGTCGTCTTCTTCCACAAGGAGCCGCTGGCCACCAACGTCTGGAACATCAACTTCCCCGTGCTCCCGAAGCACGTCTACGAGAAGACGTGGGAGGAGGATCCCACGCTCAAGGACAGCCCCGAGCACGTGAAGCTCGAGGAGAAGCCCGTCTCTGGCGGGCCCTATGAGATTCTCTCGCGGAAGCGCGGGCAGGAGATCGTGCTGCGACGGCGGGCGAACTGGAGCACCGTGAAAGGCCGCGTGGTCCGCGAGGAGCCGTATTTCAAGGACATTCGCTTCCGGATCATCGAGGATCCCAACACGGCGCTGCTAGCGCTGAAGTCGGGCGAGATCGACGAGATGATCCTGCAGCCCGAGCAGTGGACCACGCAGACGGTCGACGACGCCTTTCACCGGCTCAACACCAAGGCAACGGCGCCGGAATGGGTGAGCTTTCACTTCGCCTGGAATATCGGCTCGCCGTTCTTCGCCGACCGCCGCGTGCGGCGGGCCATGAGCTACGCCTTCGATCACGACCGGATGCTGGAAAAGATCTGCCTGGGGATGTACGAGCCCTGCGCCGGCAACTATCCGCCCGACTCGTGGATGGCGAGCCCGAAGAAACTCGTGCCCTACAAGCAGGATCTCGACACGGCCGAGGCGCTCCTCGACGAGGCGGGCTGGACCGACCACGACAACGACGGCATCCGCGACAAGGAGATCGACGGCAGGCTCGTGCCGTTCGAGTTCACCGTGCTGGTCAACCAGCAGCCGTTTCGGATTGCCGTCTGCACGCTGCTCAAGGAAAACCTGGAACAGATCGGAGTGATCGCCAACGTGCGGCCGGTGGAGGTCACGACGCTCCAGGAGATGATGCAGAAAAAGAGCTTCCAGGCCTGCTTCTCCGGCTGGGGCTCCGGCACCGATCCCGACAGCTCCGAGAATATCTGGAAGACAGGCGAGATGCGGAACTACTGTGGCTACTCCAATCCCGAGGTCGACCGCCTGTTCACCGAGGGCCGCCGCGAGCTCGACCGCGGACGGCGGGCCGAGAAGTATGCCCGGATCCAGGAGATGCTCTACGAAGATCAGCCCTACACCTGGCTCTTCTGGCGGAACAGCTTCTACGGCTTCTCAAAGCAGCTGCGGGGCTACGTGTTCAGCCCGCGGGGCCCCTACCACTATTCACCCGGGGCCGGGAGCCTGTGGAAGCCGCGGGCTGAGTGATCGATGGCGACCTACCTGCTCCGGCGGCTGCTGCTCGGCTGCGTGACGCTCGTGGCGATCACGGTGGTCGTCTACGGACTCGCCCGCAACATGCCCGGCAACCCGCTCACGGCCCAGTTCGGAGAGGATCCGAGCCGACGGATCACCGCCGAAGACTACGCCCGTATGCAGCGGGCCTACGGCCTCGATCAGTCCTGGCCCGAGGGCTACCTGCAGTGGTCGCGGAATCTGCTCCGCGGTGACCTAGGACGGTCGATCACCCGCAAGCAGCCCGTGACCACGCTGATCGGCGAACGCATCGGGCCCACGCTGCTGATCTCGGGCACCGCGTTTCTCCTGATCTGGCTGGCAGCGGTGCCGCTTGGGCTGTATGCCTCCGCCCGCAGCGGCCGCCCCGACGAGCGGATCGTGAGCCTCGTGCTCTACGCTCTCTATTCCTTCCCCACCTTCGTCGCCGCCCTGTTTCTGCAGGTCGTGTTCGCCGTCTGGTCGCGGGGCACGGCCTGGGAACTGCCGCTGTTCGGTATGACCGACCTGCCACCAGACGCGCCGCTCGGCGGACGGATCCTCGACGTGGCGCGGCACATGGTCCTGCCGGTCATCTGCCAGACTTACGTCAGCCTCGCCTACGACATCCGCTTCATCCGGGCGAACATGGAGGAGGCGGTCCGCCAGGACTACATCCGCACGGCGCGGGCCAAGGGGGCGGGCCCGTGGCGGGTGCTTTTCCACCACGCCTTCCGCAACACGCTGATCCCGTTGGTCACGCTGTTGGGGCTCTCGCTCCCGTCGCTGATCGGCGGCTCGATCATCATCGAGCAGATTTTCACCTGGCCCGGGATGGGCCGACTGTTCTTCGAGAGCATCCGCGAGCGCGACTATCCGACCATCATGGGGCTGACGCTGATGTTCAGCGTGCTCACGCTCCTTGGGCAGTTGCTCGCCGACCTGCTCTACTGCCTCGTCGACCCCCGGGTGAGCGTGGACTGATGGAGCGTTCGCATGGCTTTTGGGCGGAGGCATGGCGCCGCTACCGCTGCCGGCCGCTGGCGGTCGGCGGCCTCGCGTTTGTGGGTTTTCTCGTGGTGGTGGCCGCGTTCGCCCCGGCGATCGCCGGCACGAAGCCGGTGCTCTGTCGCTACAAGGGGCGGCTCTACGCCCCCTGCCTGGGGTACTTTGACCGCCGCCTCGAGCCCGCGATCTTTACCAAAGACAAGTTCCGCGGCACGTACCCCCGCAACCTCGCCGCGAAGGATCCCGAGAGCTGGGCACTCTGGCCGCTGTTCTTTCAGGATCCCTACCGCAGCGTGCGAAACGACGAGTGGCCCGGCCGGCCGGAGAATCCGGCGATGGATCAGGGGCGGCCCAGCTGGAACAATCTCTTTGGCACCGATCAGGCGGGAGTCGACGTGCTCGCAAAGATGGTGCACGGCACGACCGTGGCGCTGCTGGTGGGCTTCGTGTCGATGGGCATTGCCGGCACGATCGGCATCGTGGTGGGCGCTGTGGGGGGCTACTTCGGCGGCTGGATCGACACGCTCACCAGCCGCGTCACCGAGATCGTGATGTGCGTTCCCACGCTGGTCCTGATTCTTTCGATCGTGGCGATCATCGAGAAGCCGACGATCTGGCACACGATGGCGATCATCGGCTTCACCGGCTGGACGGGCATCGCGCGGCTCACCCGCGGTGAGTTCCTCCGCCTGAAGTCGAGCGAGTACGTCACCGCCGCCCGCGCCGCCGGTGCCGGTCCGCTGCGGATCATGCTGCGACACGTGCTCCCCAACGCCCTGGCCCCGATCCTGGTGCCGATCACGTTCGGTATCGCCTCGGCGATCCTCACGGAGAGCGGGCTTTCCTTCCTGGGCTTCGGCCCGCCACCACCGTCGGCCAGCTGGGGTTCGGTCCTCAACGGCGCCCGTTCGAACCTCGGCATGTGGTGGCTGGTGGTTTTTCCCGGCGCCGCGATCTTCCTCACGGTGCTCGCCTACAACCTGATCGGTGAGGGCCTGCAGGAATCGACCGACCCCCGGCTGCGGGAGGCGCGGAAGTAAGGCGATGCCGCTCCTCGACATCAGGAATCTCGTCACCGCATTCCACACGGCCACCGGCCGCGTGCCGGCGGTCGACGGCGTGTCGCTGGCCATCGAGCCGGGCCGCACGCTCGGGCTGGTCGGCGAGAGTGGCTGCGGCAAGAGCGTGACGGCGATGTCGATCCTCCGGTTGGTCGCGGCGCCGGGCGTGATCGAATCGGGGTCGATCCTGCTCGACTCGCCCGCCGGCCCGGTCGACCTGGTCTCACTGCCGGAGCCGCGGCTGAGAAAGGTCCGCGGCGGCCGAATCGGCATGATCTTCCAGGAGCCGATGACCAGCCTCAACCCCGTGTTTCCCGTCGGCGACCAGGTGGCGGAGGCGGTGCTGCTGCACAAGGGCTGTTCTCGGGAGGCAGCGCGGGCCCGGGCGCTCGAGATGCTCTCGCTCGTGCGGCTGGCTGATCCCGAACGGCGGCTCGACGAATATCCCCACCAGCTCTCCGGGGGCATGCGGCAGCGGGTGATGATCGCCATGGCGCTGGCCTGCGAGCCCGATCTCGTGATCGCCGACGAGCCGACAACTGCCCTCGACGTGACGATCCAGGCGCAGATCCTCGACCTGCTCGCCGACCTTCGCCGACGCCTCGGCACCGCGATCCTGCTGATCACCCACGACCTCGGCGTGGTCGCCGAGACCTGCGACGACGTGGCGGTGATGTACGCGGGGCGGATCGTCGAGCAGGCCCCCGCCGAGATGCTCTTCCGGCGGCCGCTGCATCCCTACACGATCGGCCTGCTTGCGGCCCGGCCCGATCTCGACGCCGCGCCTGCGACGGCTGGCGGGACAAGGAGCCGGCCGCCGCTGCGGACGATTCCCGGCATGGTGCCGCCACCGCAGCAGTTTCCCTCGGGCTGCCGCTTCCATCCCCGCTGCGGATACGCCCGCCCGACGGCCGACTCAGCCGGCCCCGCCTGCGCCGCGGCCGTGCCGCCGCTGCGGGAGATCGAGCCGGGGCACTTCGTGCGGTGCCACTATGCGGGCGACTTGGGCGTGCCCCGGGCCGTGGAGGTGGCAACGTGACTCCTCTTCCCGAACCGCTTGTCCGCGTCACCGACCTGAAGACGCACTTCCCGATCCGCCGTGGGCTCGTGCGCCGGCAGGTGGGGGCGGTGCGGGCCGTGGATGGTGTGAGCTTCACGATCCCGCGGGGCCGCACCCTCGGGCTCGTCGGCGAGAGCGGCTGCGGAAAGACCACCGTGGCCCGTAGTATTCTCAGGCTCGTCGAGCCCACCAGCGGCCACGTCTCGATCGGCGGCGAGGATGTCCGCGGGCTGCGAGGCGGCGCGCTGCGAAAACTACGACGCCGGATGCAGATCGTCTTTCAGGATCCATACGGCTCGCTCAATCCGCGAATGACGGTGCGGCAGATCCTCGAAGAGGGGCTCGTGATCCACCGCCTCGGCGATGCCGCCGAACGGCTCAGCCGGATGACCACGGCCCTCGATCGCACCGGGATGCCGGCCGCCACGCTCGCCCGCTACCCGCACGAGTTTTCCGGAGGCCAGCGGCAGCGGATTGCGATCGCGCGGGCCGTCGTGCTCGAGCCCGAGTTCCTCGTGCTCGATGAGCCGATCTCGGCGCTCGACGTCTCGATCCAGGCGCAGGTGATCAACCTGCTCGTGGAGCTCCGTGAACGGCTCGGCCTGACGTACCTGTTCGTGTCGCACGACCTCGCTGCGGTGGAATACGTCGCCGATGAGGTGGCGGTGATGTACCTGGGTCGGATCGTCGAGCGGACGACGGCCGGCGAGCTGCGGCGGGAATCGCTCCACCCCTACACGATCGCGCTGTTCTCAGCGGTGCCCACGGTCGATCTGCATCGCCGCCGCCGCCGGATCGTGCTGACGGGCGACGTGCCGAGCCCGGCGCGACCGCCGGCGGGCTGCCGGTTTCATCCCCGGTGTCCGCTGGCCGAACCCGTCTGCCGGACGATCGATCCGCCGCAAACCCTGCTTGGAAACCATGTGGTTCACTGCCACGTGGCGGCCCGGGAACTCGGCGCGGCCGGCGGAGACGCCCGACTCGCCTCCGAAAGGATGGCCGCGGCGCTGGTGGCGGGAGCCTCCGCGGCGATAGAATGAGCGAGTCACGCGGCGGGGTCGCGGTCGTCAGGGAATCCACGCCATGCATGTCCCATTGCCTCAGCTCCTCTGCCTGCTCCGGCCCACCATGTTCGGGGCCGTGATCCTCGCCGTCGCCCTGGGCCCGACGCACCGGCTCGGCCACGGCCAGTCTGCGGACGAGCCAGATCCGACCGGCGGCCTGCGGAGCCGAGGCATGGTGCCGTCGGCCCCTGCGGCTGGCCAGAGCCGCGAGGAACTGGTGCGGCAATGGGATCTCGATGGCAACGGCACGATCGACGCATCCGAAGCGGCTGTCGCGCGGGCCCGCATGCGTCGCGGGCGGGTCGAGATGCAGCTGAACGCCGGGATTGACCCGCTGACCGGCAGGCCGCGGGTCACCGCGGAGGAGGCCGTCCTGGCTGCCGAGGAGGTCGGCCCCGAGATGCCCCCCGAGATGCCCGAGGAGCCCGCCAAGCGATCCCCGCAAGGGCCCTCACTGCCGGGAACCCGCGTGCCCGAACCGGCGCCGGCGACATCTGGAACATTGTCAGGCCCACGACTACCGCGGCTGCCGACGGCAGCGGGGGGCACCCCAGGGCAGCCATCGTCCGCCACCCGGCCCGGTCCGGCGCCGACGCGTCCTGGCAGCGCTACCGGCGGCGTTCGCGCCGGCGCACCGGCGGCCCGACCAGG